>NZ_PXUD01000013.1:0-230839 GCF_003390965.1 Salinivibrio sp. HTSP | reverse complement strand
ATTAAAGGCCTCACCAAATTAACGAGATATTTTAAAAATAAACTATATGTCAAAAGTCATTCTAGAAGGTTTTATTCTCGTGCCAGGCGCTGATCTTCAGGCCGTGACGCGAGAGCTTGTTAATCATGAAAAGTTGACGTTGGAAGAGCCGGGCTGCTTGACCTTTAAGGTTCAGCAACATTCGGACAACCCGCTGCGATTTGATGTTTATGAAGAGTTTACCGATCGCTCAGCTTTTGATAAGCACCAAGAGAGAGTTAAATCATCCTATTGGGGAGTGGTTACGCAAAATGTCACGCGTCACTACCAGATCAGCGAATAGAGCCTGGGCTGAATACCATCGTTATTTATCGCGTATAGCCGCTAAAGCGTAAGGATACCCCCATGCACCTGACTTTCTGTCCCATCAATCTTGAAACCGATTTTGCTTATTGCGTGGCTGCACGTCGGGACGCTTTTGTCTTTAGCTTTGGCTCCGATGAGGGGTTTGAAGATTTTTACTAGTGAAGACCGATTTTTATCAGTGTTGGTTGCCAGCGTAGATACTTATTCGCGCCAATATGCGATTATGGCGCGATAGAATGTTTCAGTAGGCGAGTGGTTTATGACACTGATATGCCGGTCAAAAAGGCTCAATGTGCGACAGTTTACACTCGACGATGCGCCGTTTATTGTGGGGCTGCTTAATGATGCGTCGTTTATACGCTATATCGCAGATAAAAAGGTGCGCACTGAACAAGATGCGACCGAGTATCTCCGTCACGGGCCGCTTGCGAGTTATCAAGCACATGGTTTTGGCTTAAATCTAGTAGAACGGCGGGAAGATGGTACGCCCATCGGTATGTGCGGCGTGCTCAAGCGCGATGAATTGGCATATCCAGATTTAGGTTACGCGTTTTTATCGCGTCACACCGGGCAAGGGTACGCCACAGAAGCCGCCGAGGCGGTGCTTGAAGCCACTCTGTTAGCGAGCGGACTGACTACGGTTCAGGCGGTGACCTTACCGGACAACCAACCCTCCAACCGCTTGCTTGAAAAGCTCGGGTTTCGGCTACAACGCCAAATCATACTTTATGGGCACAGCAACAATCTGTATGAATACACCCGCGCCTGAACGCCGTTAGGTGTTACTGAGCACGATCCCCCTGAACCGTGACGCGGTGCAACCGTCTGGGCGTTTCACCATAATCGGTTACCGCGTAGTGTTGGGTGGCGCGATTGTCCCAGATCGCCACCGAGTGTTTTTGCCAGCGAAAACGAACATGATATTTCGATTGGCGTGCTTGACTAAACAGCGTCGCAAGCCGTTGTTGGCTAGCAGCTTCTGGCCAGTCAGCAATCGTGCGAGTAAATTGCTCGTTAATAAATAGCACGTCTTGGCCGGTTTCAGGGTGGGCTTGCACCATGGCACGGCGAATGGGTGGATAGTCTTGAGCGCGTTTCGAGACGACACT
The DNA here is from genome assembly GCF_003390965.1 of Salinivibrio sp. HTSP. Lineage (NCBI taxonomy): Bacteria > Pseudomonadati > Pseudomonadota > Gammaproteobacteria > Vibrionales > Vibrionaceae > Salinivibrio > Salinivibrio sp. HTSP. The sequence continues at coordinate 229,385 of NZ_PXUD01000013.1, read as the reverse complement.
CTGGCCGTCGGCGTCTTGATGATCGTAACGACTACCTTCAAAGGCGTGCAGTGCGTGAATGGTGTCGAGCTGGCGTAGCTCGGTTTTTTCTTTGTCGGTTAAATCGGCCCATACTGCTGCCATGTCACACCAAATCGTATCCCCGCCATGTTGTGGCACATATTGCGCGTGCAAAATCGAGCATTTGGGCGGCACCGCTTGCCATGTCATGTCGGTGTGCCAATAGCTTTGGCTGGGTGGATTACCGCGGCTGGTTTCAATTACGACCACTTGGTCGTTGTCGGGTAGGTGCGGAAAAAACGGATGAGGAGGCTCAAGTTCACCAAAGCGTTTTGCCAGTGCGACATGGTCGTTGGTTGAGAGGGGCTGCTCGCGAAAGAAAAGCACTTTGTAGCGTAAAAATGCTTGGTACAGCGCCGCAAACTCAGCCTCTGAAAGCTGGGATAAATCGATATTATCGATTTGCGCCCCTAATGTATCGCCTAAAGGGGTTATCTTCATTTGAACCATACCTTACCGCCAATAAATTTATAGGCTGGTGTGCCTCGCACCAAGGTGTCACGCGCAAAGGGCTGTTCGCACTGAGGGCAGTAACACGGCGTGGTGGTGGCATCCTCAACAATCCTTTCCTTAAAGCACTTCACCAATGCACCTTTGCCGCCTTTGCGATATTTAAACAGTGGCGCATTACAACGTTTGCAGAAAATATCGATGGTTTTGGTGGGGCCTTTTTTATTCGGTTTTGCCATTTTGATTGCCCGAGCGTCACTACATGCCGAAAGCTTGATAGTGACGAGCCGGGCGCAGGCTGTCAATCAGCTATCGTTTAATGACGCTTTACGTTATTAACGTAAAGCGTTGCTATTGGGTTTATGATTCGAACGTTTAAGTGCAAAGATGTCGGAATCGTTGACTATCACTAGGAGGTCGCTCATGCGTACTGTAGAAGCTGTCACACCTGGCGAGTTGCTAAAAGAAGAGTTCCTGACTCCGATGGGGATTTCGCAATATCGTTTGGCTAAAGAAATCGGAGTGCCCGCACAGCGTATTGGTCAAATTATTGCTGGTAAACGGGCTATAACGGCTGATACAGACCTGCGTTTATGCCGTTTTTTTGGATTATCGAAGGGCTATTGGCTGCGAGCTCAAGTCGTCTATGATACTGAAATTACTGAACATGAACTCGAAGATCAGCTGAATAGTATTCGCCCATGGACAGAAGTCTCGACCATAAACAAAAGCCAACACGGGTGATCGTGTTGGCTATCGTTCCCGCCTCACAGCCAATGTAAGTGCAAAGGGCTTTTTGCTTAGTTCGCGACTTTCACGCGGATTTTGCTTTTCGCAACACTGGAGAGGTTTAGTGCGGCCATCGCGGCTTTGGCTTCTGCTTCGTCAGGCATGGTGATGAAAGCAAAGCCTTTGGATTCGCCAGTCTCTTGGTCTAGCACCAGATTACATTCGGTGACATCACCATATTCAGAAAACAGCTGACGAAGTTGGTGTTCGGTAGTGGTGCGAGCAAGGTTGCGGGCTAATAGTTTCATTGTTGTCCGTTAATATCGAGGTAACAGCACCGATTGTGTCAGTAAAGGATGCCACGACCAAGTAATAGTTTGGCTTTCTTATCGATAAGCAACCATTCAAGCCGACGTTTATGCGTCGCTTTCCCCTAAGTCATGATTGATCTTATCCAGCAGTGCAATAAGTTGCTGGGCTTGCTGATCATCAATGCTGGGAAACTTGCAGCGGATTTTCTCCGGAATAGCAGCGGCTTGGTGCTGCAGCTCAATGCCTTTGCCCGTCAATGTTACCCACCGCTTTCGTTTATCGTCTTCGTCTTTCACGATGGTGAGCAAGCCTTTATCGCTCATCTTTTTCAAAATCTGCGTCATCGCACCACCGTCGATCCCCGTCTTCTCAACTAACGTGGCGATCGATAGTTGATTTTCTTCCCATAGCGCCATCATCACCACATATTGCGGATAGGTGAGATCAAGCTCGGTCAGCCAGGTTCGGTAGGCGCGCGAAATACCGTTGGAGGCCTTGTATAAGCGGTGACAAATTTGGCTACTGAGCTTTAATTGGGGATAGGTCATGGCTTGTCATTATCAGTGTGTCTGGTGAGTATTTTATTTTGCGCGCAAAGTATTTGCAATGCTGGGTCATGCGATCTAGTATTTTGCATGCAAAATAAATGACACAAGCCGTCTTCACCGTGTTTGCTCAGTGCGATAGAGCAAGCCGCAAGTGGACTGGAACACAGGAGAGTGAAATGAAAGAGCTACAAAGTGTTGCCTATACAGCAAAAGCCACCGCTACTGGAGGCCGCGAAGGGTCTGCAAAATCTGATGACGGACGTTTAGATGTGGCGCTTTCCACGCCTAAAGGTTTGGGCGGAAACGATGGCGAAGGCACTAATCCTGAGCAGCTTTTTGCTGCCGGCTATGCGGCGTGTTTTATTGGTGCGCTGCGTTTGGTGGCCGGTAAAGCAGGCGTGACCTTGCCGGAAGACACTCACATTAACTCAGAAGTTTCGATTGGTCCTATTGATGGTGGTTTTGGTATTGCCGTGAAGTTGGCAGTGTCTGTTGGCGATCTGGATAAAGACACCGCGCAGTCATTGGTCGAGCAAGCGCACCAAGTATGCCCGTATTCCAATGCGACACGTGGCAATATTAAGGTCGAGCTGTCAGTGATTTAACATCGCTAGCACGCTATGATAGGGAGCGCTGTCAATCAGGGCTCCCTTTTTTATGTCCGCTCTTTAAGGGAGCAGCGCGTTGTTGGGTGCTCCCTGAATAGAAGTGCTGAGCATTGACCGCTCAGACTATTGACCACTAAAACTAGCGCACAAGCCCTATACCAATAACAAGGATGATGAGAACTGGTATGTCAGAAACCACCACTAGTCAGCTCACCAAGATAAGCGTCGTTCCACTGACTGATCAGGATATCGACGGTGTTCGCCAGGTATCGTTGCCTGATCAACAAGTAAAGTTTGCGGGGACCGCTGACGAATTTCTTGCTGAGACCTGCGAGACTATTCACCGCCATGTGATCAAGCGAGCGGGCAAGACGGTAGGCTTTTTTAAACTCGATACTGACTATGCGTCTCAGTATGACTTTTGTCCGCCAAAGACGTTGGGTCTGCGCATGTTTGTAGTGGATGCGCGTTATCAAGGGCAGGGCCTAGGCACTGGTGCGGTTAAAGCCTTGCTTGAGTATTTGCCCGTTGCTTATCGTGATTTCAATTGGGTGTATCTAACGGTGAACTGTCAAAACCCGGCCGCTAAAGCCTGTTACCAAAAAGGCGGCTTTACGGATGCAGGCGAGCTGTACTGGGGCGGCTCGGCAGGGCCTCAGCATATTATGTGTGCTGCGATTGACGCCGATAATAAGGGCAAAGCGCAATGAGAAAGGGCAGAACCACAACGTTTGGTCATACGCGACAATGGCTTAGGGCAGGCTTAGACTTGCACACGATTTGCCAACAGACAGCTCGAATCATGAGTGTGTTGTTTGTCGGGGGGCTATCAACGGGGGCTTATGCGCAAGGGTTGGATTTTCGTGTTGAAACCGGCGGGGTGACGTTTAGCAAAAATGATGTCAGCATCCCCGGAGATACTGGCACTCGCTTTGATATGACCGATTTAACCGGCCGATCCGCAACGCCTTACTTGCGTTTGTATGGCACGTATCAGTTCAATCCCCAGCACGCGGTGCGCCTAACCTTTGCGCCTCTATCTGTCGATGGTCGTGGCACGCTGTCAAAAAGCATCCAGTTTCAGGATCAGCGCTTTGCCGATGGGCAAGCGATTGACGCGGATTATCAATTCAATACCTATCGTGCGACATACCGCTGGACGTTTTACGATCAAGGGCCTTGGCAGTGGGGCGTTGGTGCCGCCGCCTTGGTGAGAGATGCTGAAATCACCCTCGCGCAAGGTGAAACAAAAGCAACAAAATCCAACGTTGGTGTAGTGCCCTTGCTGCATGGCTATGGTCAATATCGCCTGTCCGATCGCGCGGCGTTGATCTTGGATGTGGAAGGCGCGTGGTCACCCATGGGACGTGCGGTTGATGCGGCGCTGATGTTGGAGTATCACCTTGGTGATGGCTGGTATAGCGCTCTGGGTTATCGCACTCTAGAAGGCGGGGCGGACAACGATGAAGTCTATAACTTTTCTTGGCTTCACTATGGCCTAGCCAGCCTCCGGTACCGGTTTTAAAGATTCAAGCCTGATTGTGGGCACGAGTGGGCTATGTCTGGTAGTTTAATGATCATGATGTGGCTGGCTGAAAAGTAAGCGTGAAGGTCAGGCCGCCTTGGGCGTTGGCTGCAGCTCGTATTTTACCATTTATATCCCGCACGTTATTGGCGGTGATTGCTAACCCTAACCCAAGTCCCTCACCGATTTTCTTCGAGGTGACAAACGGCTCGAACATGGTCTCCAAATCCTCTTCTGACGCCCCGCAGCCGTTGTCACTCACCGTCAGTTCGACTGCCTTTTTGGTGGGCGTGACCACAAACACCAAAGTCGGCGAAGCGGTATTTGCCATCGCATCGCATGCGTTAGATATCAAGTTTCCTAGGATTTGTAATAGCCTTTGTCCTTCACCGAGTATCATGGGGGTGTCGTGAGGCATACGCACCCGCACATCAATGTCTGCTAACTGAGCTTGATACACACGCAAGGTTTCGTTGAGGGCATCGGGTAAAGAAACGGCATGCAGGTGGTGCGGTTTGTTGTAGGCGAAGGTTTTGAGTTGGCTGGTCATATTAGTCATACGATCAATCAGCTTTTGCACCAGCTGGTTATTGGCTTTAACTTTTTCCGTCTCGCCGCGTTCAGCGAGCAAGGTATTGGTGGTAAGTAAGGTGCGAAGGCCGGTGAGTGGCTGATTAAGCTCATGAGTAATAGCACTGGACATTCTCCCTAAGGCGGCCATTTTGCTGGTCTCAATCAGTTGCGCTTGTGCTTGTTGCAGCGCTTGGGTGCGCTCTTCCACGCGCTCGGTGAGTGCTTGGTTCATCTGCTGGAGTGACTGTTCGGCTTTTTTGCGTTTGCTAATGTCAATCAACGTCGCTAGGTAGTATTGCTCATCATGCCAAGGGAAACGGGTGAGTGAGAAAAGCGCAGGAAAGACGCTACCGTCGCTGCGACGTGCCATGGTTTCAACCGCATTGAGCTCAGCCAATTCATTGTGCTTGTCGAGATTTTTCAGCAAGGTAAGGGTGGTGGAGTGTGGATTGCCGGTATCAAACAACTCCCAAGCAAAAATGCGGTGATGATTGTTTTCTGGCAAACCAAATAAACGCTTGGCCATCGGATTAAGATCATACAGCGAGCCTTGTTCGTCAATGAGCAATAAACCGACTTGGGTTTTATCAATCATTTGTTTCAGTCGGCGTTGCGACTCTTGCAATAGGCTTTGAATTCGCTGCTGGTGACGGTGTTTCTGCTGCCGTTGTTGGCCGATGATCAACAATAGAATGACGACAAGTAGGGCGGCTGCCACTCCCCATGCGAACAGGTTTGCGGTGTCTTTTATCGGTTTATAGGGGGTCAGGTAACTCACTGACCATTTAAGATCGTCCAATTTTACCGTGTGGCCCAAAAACGGGGTAGCATTGAAGCGCCACTGGCTGATGGCGGTGCTGTCGTAGAGGTAGCGTGTTTGTCTCTCCACTGTTTGTTTATTGTCTTGCGTTGATGCTTGTGACCCGTTCAGTCGGGCTGCGTTCAGTCGGGCTGCGTTCAGCTGGGCTGCATTCAGCCAGTCTGCACTGTACTGGCTGCTGCTTGAGAGGAAAAACCGCTGTTGTCGATTTTGCAGCAGAATGAGGTCATCACTGGCGATGGGTTGCTCGGTAAGGAAGCTAAGGTCAATTTGTACTACCACAATGCCGGCGATGTTGAGGTCATCAAAAACAGGGGCAGAGAGGTAATAAAGCGGCCCATAGCCTTTGGTTTTATTCACCAATGACACGCCTTCACCTTGACGTAGCACTTGCTCGACGATTGCCAACCGGTCGGGACGGCTAAAGCGCTCATCAATTAGGCTAGAAGCGAGCACGTCACCTGATGTTGAGAGCAGTGTCCAGCCTTCGGTATTGGCCGCTTTATCGAGCTGTGTCAGTTTCACTTGAAAGGCGGCGGTCTCGTGGCGCTCTCCTTTCACAATTGCCAGGGTATCAGGATGGTTGGTCAGCAAATAAGGCAGATGATAAAAGCGCCTTAAGGCACGGCGAACGTCACCGATATAGTTTAAAAGCTTGTTCTGTACCTCGGCGTGTGTTTGCACACTTAATCCCTGATAGGCTGCTTCGCGGCTGATCCCATAAAAGAAAAGCACCAACACCCCAGCGAGCAACAGCATTGCCCAGGTTCTCTTGCTGTCTTGGTGGGTACGGTGATGATTCTGCATAGTGTGCTCTGCTCTGACTTCCGCTTTAGACTGCGGTGAATAGCAAAAATGTTAAAGCAGTGTGATGAGAAAGTGAGAGCTAGCTCCTTTTCTGCTGCGTGGCTTTTGCTACCGTAATGAGTCACTTATCACGGATGGTTTCCTCATGACGGTACAGACACTCCCGCGCATTGCCTTGATTGAAGATGACGATATTGTTCGTCACACCACCTGCCAGTGGTTAGAGTTGGCAGGCTTTGAGGTTGAGTCATTCAGCACGGGCCAAACAGGGCTACAAGCTGTATTACAGTATCCGTTTGATGCCGTGGTCAGTGACGTCAAGTTACCGGATGTTGACGGCTTATCTATTCTTACCGAGCTAGACCAGCATCAGGTCGCGACACCTGTGCTGTTTATTACAGGACACGGTGATGTTGATATGGCCGTAGGGGCGTTGCAAAACGGGGCGTTTGATTTTATTGAAAAGCCTTTTGAGCCCGAGCGTTTGTCTCAGCGCGTGACCGAGGCCGTCGACAGCTATCGCCAGCATGCCTCGACGCAAGAGCGACAAGCCTATTTATCGCGTATTAGCGGATTGGAGAAGGTGCTGATTGGCCAAAGCCGAGTGATGCAACAACTTCGTGAGCAGGTGGCAAAGCTGGCGCGTATCGACACTAATGTGATCATTTATGGGGAAACGGGGTGTGGCAAAGAGCTGGTGGCAACCAGTTTACACAATGAAAGTGCGCGACAAGCCCAGCGTTTTGTGCCGATAAACTGCGGCGCGATCCCGGAAAACTTATTTGAAAGTGAGTTGTTTGGTCATGAGTCAGGGGCGTTTACCGGCGCCAATCAGCGTCGGATTGGTAAGTTCGAATACGCACACAAAGGCACCTTGTTTTTTGATGAAGTCGAGAGCATGCCGGCAAGTATGCAGGTGAAAGTGTTGCGCGCGCTTCAAGAGCACACCATTGAAAGAGTGGGAGGGAACCAGTCGATAGCGATCGATACGCGGGTGATTGCGGCCGCTAAAGCCGACCTCAATGACCATGAAACCTTCCGACAAGATTTGTACTACCGTTTGAATGTGGCACAAATCCACCTTCCATCCTTAAGAGAACGTGAAGATGATGCGTTGATCTTGTTTGAGCACTTTACCCGTCAGACCAACCCGGAGACACGCCTGGCCAGTGAGGCGGATCGGCACGCCATTTTGTCTTATTCCTGGCCAGGTAATATTCGTGAGCTGCGCAACGTCGCAGTACGGTTTGCCTTGGATGATGGTATTTCAGTGATGGAAATACTGTCCAATCGCCCTTCATCGACCATGGAAGCCGTTCAATCGGATGTTCCGCTTTTAATCCAGCTACATAACTTTGAACGCAAGGTACTACACGAATGCTTGGTGGCACACCAAGGGCGTATTCATGAAGTGATGTTGGCGCTCGATTTACCTCGCCGTACCTTGAACCAAAAGATGAAGAAGTTTGGGCTCAACCGCGCAGATTACACTTAGTGCGTCGGCAAAAAATTGCTCAGTACTATTTCGCCAGCAAGCGCTCCGCGATCACACTTTGTTTACGTTTTGTGACGGTCAACTGCTTATTGAAGCGGCACTGTGAGCAAGATTTTGCTTACTAGCTGAGCGGGAAATAAGAAAAATTTTGCTCATTATCGATGAACTCTCCTAACAATTCTATTATTAACAATAATTTAACTATTGGCACTCTCTTTGCTATCCATGTGTTGCTGTTAACAAACCGTTTAATTTGTGTAAACCAATAACGCAGCCCTACATGGAGAGTAACAATGAAAATCAATAAGCTATTTAAAGCACTGACGTTTGCTGTGGCCTCATTTAGCGTCGCCTCCACCGCGGTCGCAGAAGACAGAAGCTACATCCTCGCAACGGCCTCTACTGGTGGCACTTACTATCCTGTTGGTGTCGCGCTGGCGACGCTGAGTAAGGTCAAGCTGGCGCCTAAGCATCATTTTTCGCTATCGGCAATCAGCTCTGCTGGTTCAGGTGAGAACGTGAAACTGCTCAATGAAGACGAAGCGCAATTTGCGATCTTGCAGGGCTTATATGGTGCGTGGGCCTGGTCTGGCGAGGGGCCGTATGCAGACAGTGGCCGCCAAGATCAACTGCGCTCTGTGTCTATGCTTTGGCAGAATGTTGAACACTTTATTGTGCGCAGTGAGCTGGCAGAAACCGGCACCGTGAGTGATTTGAGTAACCTTGAAGGTGAAAAATTTTCGATTGGTAAGAAGAATTCAGGTACCGAGAACTCAGGTCGTCAGATTATGAAAGGACTAGGCGTGGATCCGGAATCCTTTAATTTGGCGTATATGGGTTATGGCGGCAGTGCCAGTGCACTACAAAATGGCACCATTGATGGCATGAATACCCCAGCGGGGGTGCCGGTTGGCGCAGTTACCCAAGCGTTCGCCGCACTGGGGAATGATATCTCTATCCTGTCTTTTACTGACGAGCAAATCAAAGCGGCTAACGGTAAATACAACCTTTGGACTAAGTACGAAATTCCTGCCAACACGTACCCTGAGCTAGATAAGCCGGTCACCACCATTGCCCAACCTAACTTCTTGGCCGTGCGCAAAGATCTCTCCGATGAGGATGTGTATCAGCTCACCAAGGCTATTTATGAGAATCTGTCTTTCCTTCAGGGCATTCATAAGGCCACTAAAGCCATGGCCATTGAGAAAGCCATCGCCGGTTTGCCTGTGCCGCTCCATCCAGGTGCAGCACGTTACTATCAAGAAGTGGGTATCGACATCCCGTCTGAACTGGTAATGGAATAACGCAATAGCGCTCCGGGATGGCTCGGAGCGCTTATCGAGATCAAAGGTTGCATGGAAACACAGACATTGCTTGGAGTAAAGGGATGAGCGAGCCAGTTAAGCATCAGTCAGTTGAGCAAGAGCCAGGTGAAACAGCGTTGGAGAAATTTGAATTGCCCACACGCGATGACTTTCCGTGGGTGACCACCACCATCACTGTGCTGGGCGTGGTATTGTCTGTATTGCACATTTGGTTTAACACCTTATCAACGCTTCCCGAGTTATGGATTTCGGCGACCCACTTTGCGGGGTTTGCGGTGATTTGTGCACTTTGGTACCCGGCACATATCTCTTTGAAGCGGAATAAAATAGCGCTGGCGGTCGATATTTTTATCGCGTTAGGTGCAGTGGCTTGTCTGTTGTATATCCCTTATGCCGAGGACGCGTTGTACGCGCGTGGGGTAAAATTTGTCACTGCCGATTGGGTGTTCGCCAGCTTAGCGATCATCATCGTGGTGGAGCTGATTCGTCGTACCATGGGATGGTTTATTCCCATTCTGATTATGGTGTGTTTGAGCTATGTCGTGCTGTGGGGCGAGTGGGCGTCGGGGATTTTTCACTTTCCCGGATTGAGCCTTGAAACCCTTTTATATCGCAGTTACTACTCCTCGGAAGGCATGTTTGGCGCGATTACCCGGATTAGCTGGACGTTCGTGTTTATGTTCATTTTATTTGGCGCCTTTCTTGTCCGCTCTGGGGTTGGAGATTATATCATCAACGTGGCCCGTGCGGCCGCGGGTAAGATTATTGGCGGGCCGGGTTTTATTGCGGTGATTGGCTCTGGGTTAATGGGGTCAGTGTCAGGCTCGAGCGTAGCGAATACCGTATCGACTGGGGTGATCAGTATTCCTTTAATGCAAAAAGCCGGTTTTCCGTCGCGCTTTGCTGCTGGGGTCGAAGCATCGGCTTCAACTGGGGGGCAATTAATGCCGCCCGTAATGGGGGCGGGGGCGTTTATCATGGCCTCATACACCCAAATTCCTTACGTTGACATTATTGCTGTATCACTGGTTCCTGCGCTGATCTACTTTCTCTCTGTGAGCTTTTTTGTGCGCATTGAAGCAAAGCGCAGTGGCGTGCAAAAGATTGTCACCACCGAGGACTCTTTATTGATGGTGCTTCTCCGCGGTTGGCATAACCTTATCCCGCTTGCGGTGCTTGTCACCTTGCTGATTAAAGGTTTCACACCCACCTATGCTGCCGGCATTTCGATTATTTCTGTGATTTTCGCTTCCTGGTTTTCCAAAGAGCACCGGATGGGGCCGAAAGCGATCATCGAGGCCTTGGCGCAAGGGGCAAAAAATATGGCCACCACTGCCATCTTACTCGTGGGCATTGGTTTGGTGGTGAATGTGATCAGTACCACGGGTATCGGTAATACTTTCTCGTTGATGATTGATGGTTGGGCGAACGGTGATCTGTTTATGATGCTGGTGCTAATTGCTATCGCCTCGTTAGTGTTAGGGATGGGATTACCAGTGACCGCTGCCTATATCGTACTGGGCACCTTGTCGGCACCGGCTCTGTATAAGCTTATCGCTGAAAACCAATTGTTGGAGCTGCTGGTATCAGGCCAGCTTCCCGAGCAAGCCAAGGCGATATTTATGTTGGCGGCACCAGACAAACTCGATCTTTTAAATGCGCCGATGACCATGGAAACCGCCAAGCAAATGGTCGCCTTAGTGCCAGCTGACTTTATGGAAACCTTGTTAGAGCAAAGCTTAGGGCTGGAGACGGTCAGTTTGGCTCTGCTCGCCGCCCACTTGATTATTTTTTGGTTATCGCAAGACAGTAATGTGACCCCGCCGTTTTGTTTGACGGCATTTGCGGCGGCCACCATTGCCAAAACGCCGCCGATGCGCACGGGGTTGATGGCATGGAAAATTGCCAAAGGCTTGTATCTTGTTCCTTTGCTCATTGCTTATACCAGCCTGGTTAGCTGGGATATCGCCTCGGTGTTAGAGGTTGGCTTTTTTGCCATTATTGGCACGTATGCCTTAATTGGCGCGATTGAAGGGTATCTTGAAGGCCCGATTAACTGGCTAAGCCGCCTTTGCTTATTAATGATTGGTGCCTTGTTAGTGTGGCACGATATTCCGCTATGGCTTCGTTTGTTGAGCGTCGTTGGGTTTGTTGGCCTGTTTGTATACAGTGGGCGCAAGTATCAGTTGCAACAATCTCAGCTGCCAGTCTCATGAGGCGTGTATGAAATCTGTTTATGATTATGTAATTGTCGGTGGAGGTATTGTTGGCGCGTCTACGGCTTGGCAGTTAAAGCAGCGTCGTCCCGATTGTTCTGTGCTGCTGGTGGAAAAAGAGGCGCGCGTTGCCCAGCACCAAACCGGGCATAACAGTGGCGTGATCCACGCGGGGGTCTATTATCCACCAGGCAGTTTAAAAGCCGACTTCTGTAAACGAGGAGCGGCGCTGACCGTTGAATTTTGTGCCAAGCACGATATTGCAGTCGAAAACTGTGGCAAGCTATTGGTCGCCACCAACGAGCAAGAGATGGCTCGGATGCAGGCGCTCTATGAGCGTTGCTTAACCAATGATATCGACGTGCGCTGGTTGGATGCGGCGGAGCTTCATGCTGAAGAGCCCAATGTTAAAGGCTTAGGTGCCATTGCGGTGCGCGCGACCAGCATTGTTGACTATCGGCGGGTGACTGAGCAAATGGTGTGTGAGTTTGAAGCGCTCGGTGGTATCACCCAGCTTAATACAGAAGTCGTTGGAGCAAGCGAAGCGGCTGAACAAGTCACTCTCCATTGCCAAGCAAGCGGGGAGCCGCTAACGATTCATTGTCAGTTTGTGGTGACATGCAGTGGGTTGATGGCAGATAGAATGACCAACATGATGGGGATCCCAACCGCGTTTCAAATTATCCCTTACCGCGGGGAATACTATCAACTTGCGAGCCCGTACCAAGGCTTTGTTAATCACCTTATCTATCCGATTCCCGATCCCGATTTACCTTTTTTAGGCGTTCATCTCACGCGGATGATAGACGGCTCCATTACGGTGGGACCTAACGCTGTGCAAGGTTGGAAGCGAGAAGGCTATGGCAAGGTCAATCTCAGTCTAAAAGATACCTGGCAAATGCTAACGTTTGCGGGCTTTTGGAAAGTCACCATCAATAATCTAAAAGCCGGCTTGGTTGAGCTGAAAAATTCTTGGTGGAAGCCAGGTTATGTCAAGCAGGTGAACAAGTATTGCCCAACGATAAAAGCGAAGGATTTGACTCCGTATCCAGCGGGGATCCGTGCTCAAGCTGTGTTAAATGACGGCACCTTGGTCCATGACTTTCTGTTTGCTGAGAGTGCGCGGAGTTTACACGTGTGTAATGCGCCATCGCCGGCAGCGACCTCTGCAATGCCGATTGGTGAATACATTTGTGACAAGGTGACGCAAAAACAGCAGTGGCTCAGCAATGATGCTGATTAGCGCTACATATCGGAAAGTGAAAGCCAGCGCCTACACTCGGCCGCTGGCTTTTGCTTCGATTATTGATAACCCACGGTAAACGCTTGTTGCAGATGCTTAGGGGTTTCGGCTTCATCAAGCATGGCAACTGCGAAGTCTTCCATCGAAATGCGAGATTGTCCGTTGCTATCTGTCACTAAGGTGTCTGTCCCCAATGTGTACTGACCGGTGCGAGTACCAGGTGCGATCATGGCGGCAGGCGAGAGGTAACTCCAAATTACATCTTGGCTGGCGAGGCACTGCTCATATTGCACTTGGCAAGCGCGTGCAATCTCAATGGCTGAGTCGGGAAGAAAGCCCTCTGCGTTTAACACGGTTTCACCGTCAGTGCCTGGAATCATCAGTCGAGCCGCACCGCCGACAATCAGAACGCGCATTTGATGATGTGCTGCGCCTTTGACGACCGCTTGGGTTAACACCGTTAATTGCGCTTCTTCGCCCGCCGGTGGGCGCAACGCCGTAATGGCAAGATCATGACCAGCCATTACCGACGCCACCTTGTCCGCATCGTTCAAATTGACGGCGACAGGCGTTACGGCGTCGGGTAGCTTGCTGAATGCTGCCTCGTTACGTGTCACTGCCGTGACCTTATGGCCGCGTTGCAACGCTTCCGACACAATTCGACTGCCAATATCGCCCGTGGCACCAAATACGATTATATTCATTACTTTAGTCTCCATGTTATGACTCTTGTGTGTCCTTATGCCGCGCAATAGCCAGTAAAAAGGGTGGCTGTCATACGCTTGTGGTTAAACCATGCTTAACTGATTAAGTTATGATTAATTATTTATCTTGATGTAAAGATAGTTATTAAAAATCTTTACGTCAAGATAAATGTGTGGGTGTTTTTTATTGAAGAAGACTGAGGGGAGCCAATGGAGATAGCGATCCGGCAGGGATGGCCGCTTGAGCAAGCACAAAACGTCGCTGAGTTATATGAGCAGGCGTTTGGGATGAAGTTCGCACGGGCAATCCCTAATCAGGCAGCGCGCGTAGCGGTGTTGTCTCAGTGTTTTGTCCCAAACTTTTCTTTTGCCGCTATGCAAAACGGCAAGGTGGTAGGGTTGGCTGGGTTTCAAACTCAAGCCGGCGCACTGACACAGGGTATGGGTGCGAAACAGTTAATCGATAGTTTGGGGCCCATTAAAGGCATTTGGGCCTGTGCAGTATTGGCGCTGTTTGAGCGTAAAGCGGCACCCAATGAATTGGTGATGGATGGCATTGCTGTTGATAGCGCAGTACGCGGGCAGGGGATTGGCTCCCAATTATTGGATGCCATTATGGATTATGCCCAAGCGCATGGCTTTGAAAGCGTTCGGTTGGATGTGATTGATAGTAACCCCAGAGCCCGCAAGCTTTATCAAGCCAAAGGCTTTGTCGCCACTAAAGAAGAGCGCTTTCCGCACCTAAAATGGTTAGTCGGCTTTTCAGGCGCCACCACCATGGTCAAGGCGCTGAGCTAAAACAACAAGAGAGACAAGGATGTTTATGATTGAAACACGTCGACTAGTGCTGCGTGACATGCAGCCAAGCGATGAAGAGGCGTTTGTTCACTTAACGCAACACCAGAAGTACCAGCGTTTTTATAGCGAAACGGACTGCCAGCCAGAGACATACCGAGACTTACACGCGCGCTTTATCGAACAAGCCAACACAAATCCACGCGTGGCTTATCAGTTAGCGGTTATCTGCAAGCAATCAGAAAAATGTATAGGCACCGTCGGTTTAAGGCTTGAGGACAACCATCAAGCTTCCATCGGATGCGGCCTAGCTGTAGAGGCGCAAGGCGCGGGGCTAATGAGAGAGGCTGCTGTCGCGCTGGCCGACTTTGGTTTTGAGTCTCTGGGTGTGCATCGGTTATACGCTGAGACCATTTACGATAATCTTGCTGCAACCAAGCTTTGTCGTTCACTTGGCATGCGACAAGAGGCCCATTTTCATCAGCATCGTTTCTTTAAAGAAAGGTGGTGGGATACGGTGGTTTACGCCATATTACGACACGAATGGGAGCAAGGATGATGAGAAAAGCACTGCTTGGGGCACTGATGGTGACACTGCAAGCGTGTACCAGTGCGCCCGTTGATAATGAAACGACCGACGCTGCAGAATGTGTCGGTAGTTCGGCGTTGCCAAGCGCATGGGCAGACAAGTTTGTCGCTGTGGACGATCCGGCGTTACTGGCGGCGTCGTTGGGTCAGCCATTGGAAGGGAAGCTTTGCCAAGGCAAGGTATATCAGGCGACTGAAGGGGTGACAGTATATCGCGCGTGGAATAGCACCAACCCGCATAGTCAGTTTGGTCACTGGTGGTCGTTATCACAACCGTCTGGTTTGGTGGCGGATTATCGCCAAGACTATGAGATTTGTTATCAATGGTCGCCGCTCGATAAATTGGTACAGTGCACCTTGCAACCGGGCGCCAAGATTGTGGTGGGTAACGGTCAAAGTGCGAAATGTTCCGAGTATTTAACCTATCCAACCTCAAGTGCTCAACAAGTTTATCTGCAAGAGGCGGAGCAAGCGGTTCAACATTGTCAAACCTTTGATGCGGTGATGCGTTGGCAGTGATGCGCGGCAATCAATAACTCAAGCACATCTAGGTGGCGAGCGCTAAGGCGGTGGGATGACAGGCGGTCAATAAGTGTTTATTTTTCAATATCAATGAGATAGCCTTATTCTATGACAGGAATTGGAATAAGCACATGGAATTAGTCGTCCCCGCACTCGATCACCAAGCAGCCTTTACGCGCTTTTATGATGATTTTGCTCAGTTTGACCCCGAGAATGCCGATTATTATTGGCCGGGGAAAGACGATTTCCCCACTTACGTGACTCGGTTAACGGATGAGTCATTGGGTAAAAACCTTCGTAAAGGTTATGTGCCGTGTAGTCATTTTTGGCTGCTTGATGCTGAGCAACAAATCATTGGCGCGATTCGGATCCGCCATCACATTAATACGCCATTTCTATCTCAAGAAGCCGGACACATTGGTTACGATATTGCGCCGTCATATCGTGGACGCGGATGTGGCAAGCAAATGTTAGCCTTAGCGCTGCCCAAGGCGAGAGAGCTAGGGATCACTCGCGCTCTAATTACCGCGAATGAAGACAATATGGCATCGCGCAAAGTGATTGAAGCTAATGGCGGCACGTTGGAAAACATCATCAATGGCGAAGTGTTCAATGAATCATTGGCGCGGTACTGGGTGGACATTAATGGATGATTCCCCGCGCGTGGACCAACTGGACAGTGACCGTCTGTTGCTGGTGGCACCCAATATGGCCCATCAGCCTTTCATTTTAGAAGCCGTATTGGAAAGCCAGCACACCCTTGCGCCTTTTATGGATTGGCTTCCGCACGCGCTGACCGAATCGAGCTCGATTGAAAACACCCAACAAGCGATTGATAACTTTGATATGTTCATTAACGAGTTACGCTACTCGATTTTTGAAAAATCGACGGGGCAACTGGTGGGTGTGATCAGCTTAATCATCCGTAATATCGCGATTCCTTATTTTGAAATAGGCTATTGGCTGCGGAGCTCTAAAGAAGGCCTTGGCTATATGAGCGAAGCGGTGAGGACGCTAGAGCAGTACGCGTTTGATGGCCTTAATGCCAAGCGAGTTCAAATCAAAACCGCCTACGAAAACACCCGCAGCCGCGCGGTAGCCGAGCGCTGTGGGTATCATCAAGAAGCGATACTTATCAATGACCGTATCCTGCCGAGCGGTGCGATTTCTAGCACTGTGGTTTATGCAAAAGTGGCGGCATTTGAAACAGAGGAGAAATAATGATCCCTGTGAATACTTCCGTGGTCTCGGGCGTAGCACTCTCTCGTATTGACGGGGAGACAAAAATGCTACTGATGAAACGAGTGAAAGGTGGCTTCTGGTGCCATGTTGCGGGCTCGATTGAAGCGGCTGAGACCGGAGTTGACGCCATCGTCCGGGAGTTTAGCGAAGAAACCCAAATTGCGGTGGCTGAGTTGTATAACGCGCAATTTTTGGAGCAATTTTATGAGGCGTCGGTGAATGTGATCGAGCTTATCCCTGTGTTTGTGGTGATATGTGGTGATAACCAAGCCATCACGCTTAATGATGAACACACCGATTATCGCTGGTGCTCACTTGATGAGGCAAAAGCCTTGGCGCCGTATCCAAATCAGCATGCCGTCTATGACCATGTATGGGCTTACTTTGTTGATCAGCCCGTTAACCCGTTATATCACGTCAACTTACCTAACCATAAGGAATGAACCATTAGCATGGAACGCTTTTTTACTCAAGATGACATCATATTGCACGGTGACACAGTTTCCTTGATACCAGCTAAACCTTGATTATAAGCTGGCGCGCTACCGTGGTTAAATTCGCGTTTTGCAATATCGTCACGTAGAGTAGCGCTTTTATTGACGAGCGCGTGCTCGAGTTGCTGAGAACTCTATGGATACACAACCCAATAACCCGCTGCACGGGTTAACCCTACAAACCATATTGACCCGTTTGGTTGAACACTATGGTTGGTCAGGCCTCTACCAACATATCAATGTGAACTGTTTTTCTAACGATCCTTCGATCAAATCATCATTGAAATTTTTGCGTAGAACGCAGTGGGCGCGCGATAAGGTCGAAGCCTTGTATATTGATACCTTTTGTTAAGGGTGAAATACGTGGATTGGTCACCAGGCGGGTTTATTTTAAGTTATTGATTTTAAATAACTGTCATGAAGGTGTCGGGGCGCTGTCGTGGTAATGTCGCCCTCATTTTGCATAGTGTCGATAGGGAAGAGCACAAAGGAGCAAGGATGAACGTGAAAGCACTCAGAGTTCAAAAAGGGTGGTCGCAAGACCAGTTAGCACAATTTAGTGGGCTCAGTGTTCGGACAATTCAACGTATCGAACGCGGCCACAAACCCGGATTGGAGTCGCTGAAATCGTTGGCTGCTGTGTTTGATATCGACATTACTGATTTGCAAAAGGAGACAGACATGCAGGCAGATACTTCAATGAGTTCAGAGGAAAGAGCGATTGCCAAGCGAGTCCGCGCCCTCGGCGGTTTTTATTCTCATTTGACGCACTATGTGGTCGTGCTGGCGATTTTGTTTATTATCAACTGGCTAACCACACCAGGCTATTATTGGGCTTGGTGGGTCGCATTGGGATGGGGGATTGCCGTGGTCAGCCACGGTGTCAGTGCTATGGGCATTGTCGATCTCTTTGGTGATAAGTGGGAAAAACGTCAGATAGAGAAGCGACTGAACGCGCGGTCAAAGCGTTAACCTCTGCCCGATAACGCCGAGCGAATGTGCCTCGGCGTTTTTGTTTCTCACCAACTAACAGACATGTTTACTGAGAGGCCGCTTGTCGCTGCTGGAAGCGCGTTGCATGCTCGACTAAGCCCTTAAACAACGCACGCTGACAGCCAAGATAAAGCAAGAACTCTGGATGCCACTGAACCCCCAGTGTATAGGGGCGGTTGGGTGATTCAATGGCTTGTACAATACCATCTAAATCACGTGCGCTTACCGTTAAATCCTCGCCTAACGCGTTAATTGCTTGGTTGTGCAGGCTGTTTATTTTGCGTCTGCCTTGCCCCAACCGTTGCTGGATATGGCCGTTGACTTCACGCGATATACACAAGGTTTTCATCGGGAACACTGTCCAGCGATGAGAGGTTTTTTTGCGTTGTTCGCGCAAGCTTTGGTGCAAGGTGCCACCTAAACAAATGTTGAGAAGTTGCGCGCCACGGCAAATCCCCAGCAAGGGCTTTTGGCTTGCCAGCGCGCTTTTGATAACTGCGCTCTCTAGGGCATCGCGTTCAGAATCGTAGTTGGGTTTCACTTCGGGCTCGGCGGCGTACAGCACAGGCTCGACATCGTGCCCGCCAGTAATCACCACGCCATGATAGGCGTCTGGGTCCAGCGCGGTACCGGGGTGTAGTTGTAACGGCTTGCCACCATAGAGTTTGACTGCCGCGGCAACGAAAAAACGTGGCAGCCGTGCGCCTTTGCTCGGGCCGGTTATTGCGATGACGGGTTTATCCATACATTGTGCACCTTTTCCGCCCAGTTATTAACGATACGTGCCAATGGGTCATTGATATACCCCAAATAGGCCTCGCAACACGCCTTGAGTCGCGCAGGGTCGGCGGCGAGTTTTTCCACTTCCACCCAATCGTTCCATGCTTCGTGAATGCCCCAATCAGTCCGGCTGACTTTGCTGTCCGGCAACCGATAATGAAATGTGGGCCGCGCCTGTGTGAGCCCATCATTGATGACTTTATTCACTTTCTCAGCATCAAGGTGAGTGAATAAGGGCAACATGTCTAATGCACGGTTTCGTGTGGGATTGTCGGCAAGGTAGTCATCGATCAGGGTATTCAGATCCGGCCAGTAATCATCAGCCAGTACGCGCTCGACATACGCTTTCGGGAAAGGGTCGACATAGTTGGTCAAGCGCCGCGAGAGATCAATATCGGCGCGTTTTAAAAGCCAGTCATACAAACATAAAAATGCTTTTAAGTGCGCACAAATCGTCTTAGCGGTTAAATCAGGCAGCTCTGGATTGAGCTGCATGCCAAACGCATAAACCGGGCTGTCTTCGGTCCCTTCGGCGCCTTGCTGGCGTAGATGCGCAATGAGTTGGTCCACCTCTTGTAGGCGGTCAAGAGGGAGAGGCGGGCCGACGATTTCTACGGGAACAAAGGCTTTTGCCGCCCATGCCAATAAGTCTTCAGCCGATTGATCCAGTCGATTGGTGACTGTGTTTTCGCTACGATCGCTTTGCCCTAACCGTTTGAGCTTGGCATAGTCGAGCTCGATGACCCAATCCCCGGCTTTGTCCCCGTTTAAGCGGCGGTCATATCGACCACCACGTTTAACGCTCAGAGAGAAAAAATCAGCCACTAGTTGGGTGATGGTATCCAGCTCTAGGCCACTGAGCTCTATCTCAACGCCTACGCGGCGCGTATTTCCCTCAGCGTTGGTGATCTGAGGCGGTGTTTTAAGTGGTGAATGTGGCGCATCCATGGTTTTTTAGCCTCATTTTTATCGATGATAGGGAATAGGTGGGGATAAACCTGTAACACTTAAAGGCCTAAGAGGATAAATAATCAACACCTGTTCAGGGACGCTGAGGACACGGAACAGGTTGATGCTTAGTCATTCATAACGGCATTTGGGCTTTATCTATTCGATCTTTAGCCCAACTCTCAACTGCCATACGCTTGATTTCATTGAGAGCGTCGCTGGGCAGTGGGCGCTTTATACCGACCTGAATTGTGTCATCATGGTACAAATATAGTCGAGATAAAAACTGCTCAAAGGGTAGAGAAGCTTCCCCGTATTGTTCTCCTCTTCCTTGCGTTGATACCACCACGTTGTGTCCCCAGTCCTGGCCGCTATCATTATTGGGATTGTAGAAATATACCCGCATCACGCTGTCTTGATCGAGAGCGATACGTATCAAGGTAATGGCATGCCAACCGACAAATTGCCCCTGGCTGCTGGTGACCGCAATACCGACCGGCTGGGGATGTATAACAGGAATATTTCCATTATATAGTGGATGATAACTGCGGTAGAAGCGTTCAATAAAGCTGTCGAAATCTTTGAGCTGTCCGGTTTTAACGTCAACGGCAATCATGAACTCTCGTCCCACGTACCAACCATGAAACTCGGGATTGATCCATTCATGCGGGTCTTGCTTACGGTTAACACAAAGGCGACCCATTTCAATATAAAGTTTGTCTAAATGAGGGACGAGGACAACGGAAACGGGATCGGTGTCGAAAGGGAGTGCGGTACTAAGGCCTTGAAGCAGCGTGTGAGAGTCTAGCGACTGTCCTTCAAAATGCATGCGTAGGCTCTGATTACACGCCACTTGCACAATACAGTTAAGGAGGTAGTCAGGGTCGTTATACGCCCACATGGATATCGCACGTGCCGATTGGCAAGTCGGGTTGTTACCTTGGGCTACACCCAGCGGTTGGCCCAGCACTGACATAACACCGGCTAACAGATGAACGCGCGCAGGGAGCAGCTCACCAAACGCGAGGGTGAGTGTATTGGCGACGTCTGGGTGGAGGTTGAGATGAATCTGACGCCACAAACTAGGAGCGACGGGCGCATCGAACAGTACCCCCCGTTCAAGCATCATGGCCAAACCATATACGGCTTGGGCGGTTTGCGGATAAATGGCTTCTTTGATCAGTGTATGCACCAGTTGACGATAGGTCACTAGGCAGTCTAAACCAGTATTACTTAAACCCAGCGCGGTAGGGAGTATGTCGTTGCCGTCATTGTCCAACAACCACCGTAAAAACATAGCGTGGTAATCAGACGCTAACCCGACATCATGCATCGCACGCGCAAACCCCAGCGCCTCTTGTTGTAAAGCATTACTGTCCATTGCATTGAGACGTTCACAGTACGCATCTAACCCCGGATCGTCATAGCAACCTTGGGTTGGCCCGTATAACGCACTCACTAGGCGATCGATGCCGAGTTTGGCTTCACCAAGGTTAATCTGCTCCTGCGACACCAAGATAGAGATTTGATTGATCATCGCCTTAATCGGGTTGACCTGAATGGGGCGCTGCGCGAGTACACGCCAGACTTCATCAACTAGCTCACTAAGAATGGTTTCATAGCCCAAGTGGCTGAGAATAAAACGATATAAAGTACTAATAGCGGGGGCTGTTGCACCGAGTCGAATACGGCTCGATTCATCGGTAAGACCCATCACCAGCGATAAATTGAGGCTTAATACCTTGGCAAGAAATTGGTGCGCTTCTTGGTGGGAAAAAAGCGGGGAAGAGAACTTCCCCTCGACGATAGCCAGCATCCTTAGCTGGCTGAGACAATCTAGCACCACGGTGGCTTTGTCGGCATGCGCGAGCGTGTCCGGCACCAGGTTCGGTACGAGGTACTCAGGCTGGCCCCAATCTGTGCCCTCAAAAAGTCCTGCTTCGGTGAGGGTCACAATGCGAGAGTACAGTTGGTTAATGTCATCATCCTGCGCCAATACACGGCCGCAAATATCAATCACGTGAAACTGGTGGCGCGCTTTGGCGATGGAACTCACTTGACCAAGTTGTTCAACCGCATGATCAAGCTTATTGAGTAAGCTAGACATAGAAATCAAGATCTTCCTGTGCTTTTAATAAGTCACGCATAACGTGTGGGTCTTCACCATAAAAGTGTAGCAAGCCCCAGTGTGTACCAAATGCACTGCGTTTAGGCACTTTCCCTTCCATAGGCGACTGTAACTCATGAAACTCAAAGTATTCGTGATTCTCGGTCTCTTCAGGTATGGCCAGCTGGCTTACCACTCGGCGTCTTGGATATACCCCAAAGGTCCCCGCGACGCCTTTAGCATCTTTGATAGGTGTTGGGAAGAAGGCTTCTAACTCTTCATCAGTCGTGTGTGGATCGAAGGCGACGACCATGCCTTGATAGCAGTTAAAGTCATAAACACGTTCAATAATTTCAAAGCCTTGGAAACCGGGTGGGCGGTAAGCCACTTCACCAAAGTACATTTGCCCATCGTTGGTCACAAAGTATTCAGGGTGGATAAAGCCAAAATCAATATCAAACGCTTCGATCAGCTTCTCGATTTCCTGAGTCACTTTTTCGCGATATTTTTCTAACTCGGGAGAGGCAGGAACAAATACCGAGTAGCCGAGGGTGACGTATTCGGAGATGTTCAAAAACTGGATTTTGCGGTTTTTAATAAATGCTTCGACGGCGAATTCCCAACCATCAAGGTGACTTTCCATCAATAGTGGAAACTCTTCATCGGAGACACGATCGAGATCATCAGGCTCACGCACCATCCAATGGCCTTCGCAGCCCGCTTTGTCAAAGGCTTTGAGGTGGATTGGATCGTTGGGGTCGCCATCAAGTTTTAGCAATGCTTGGTTAACTCGGCGCAGAAAACGCACCACGTCGGATTTATCTTGCGCTTCTTCAAAGATCCCAACCCGAATACCGCCGATTTGTGCACGACGCTTCATCAAGGATTTATCACGGAAGAGGAGTGACTGTCCCATCAGTTTAGGGTTTTTAAGCAGCACGGCGTTAATGGCGCCGGCCCATTCTACGGTTTCCTCGAACAGTGGAATGGCCACATCGACACCCATTTCTTGCAAGGTGGTGGCAATTTCAAATGAGCGATCATTGAGGCGCTCAAAATCCCAAGGAAGGTAGGGGATATCATGCTCTTTGGCGTACTCTTCTGCCCATGTCGGGGCAACAACGACATATTTACGATCGAAACGGCTAATCGCATCAATTGCATTGAGGCTCCATCCCAAGATGGCGACGAAGCCTTTGTTTGGATCATAGTCAGCCATATTGCTTCCTTTAACGTCGAATGTGCCTCATCACTCTCACACAGCTAGGTGTAAATAGTAACCACTTGGTCCTGTTTCTCTGCTGGAAGTGTGCGCTAGCTAGCTGGAATCGGTAACAGCGATGAATTGTTTCATTGACAAAGACTTACTTGCATAAGCCGGCCTGATAAGAGTGGGGAGTGGGCGAAAAAGTGTGAGATTGATTGTTAAATACCTCTACCCGCATTGGTTAAAAGCTTGTAACTTATGAGCAAAAAGCACACTACAGCATAATGACAAGCACAGGGCAATAAAACATTATTTCAAGCTATTCAGGGAGTGAAGCATGACAAAACGGGTGGTGGTATTAGGTGCAGGCATGGTGGGCGTGTCTGTAGCGTGGCACCTTTTAAAGCGCGGGTACGAGGTCACCGTCATTGATAGGGTTGCGCCAGGGCAAGAGACCTCATTTGGCAATGCTGGGATTATTCAGCGCGAGGCGGTGAGACCTTATGCCTTTCCCCGCGATCTTGCCACCTTGTTGCGCGTGTTACCCAATCGTTCGGTCGATATTCGCTACCGTCCCACCAGTGTGATCCGCGCTGCGCATCCACTGTTGCAATACTGGCACTACTCCAGTGAGAGTAAATATAAAAAACTGGTGCCAGAGTACGCAGCGTTAATTATGCAATCTTTAGAGACTCACGAGGAGATGATTACGTCTGCTCAAGCAGGGTCATTGATCCGCAAAGAGGGTTACCTAAAATTATTCCGCACCCAAAAAGCTTTAGACGAAGAATGTACGCGTGCCGCGTCAGACAGTGTCAACTATGGCGTTGACTATGAGGTGCTAAACGCAGCACAGATCGCGGCGATGGAGCCAAGTTTGACCGCTTCGGTTGCAGGTGCGACCCACTGGAAGCAACCATGGACAGTGACCGACCCAGGCGCCTTGGTCAAGGCCTATGCCGACGATGTCATCGCCAAGGGCGGTGAGGTAAAGCTCGCGAGCTTGCAATCATTGCAACAAACTGGCGAACAATGGGTGATTGAAACCGATCAAGAGCGTCTGCAAGCTGATCACGTGGTGATGGCAATGGGTCCTTGGTCTGCGTATTGGCTGAGGCAACAAGGTTTGGAGGTGCCTCTGTTCACCAAGCGTGGCTATCATATGCATTACCAATGCGATGATAAAAAGCCACTTAATCATTGGATCATGGATGCCGAAATCGGGTACTTGCTCGCACCGATGCGCGCAGGCATCCGTTTAACTACGGGCGCAGAGTTAACCGCCTTAGATGCGCCCATGGTTGAGAGTCAGCTTCTAGCAGCAGAACAAGAGGCGCGTGCTTTATATCCGATCGGTGAACGTATTGATGGAACGCCATGGAAAGGGGGACGTCCATGCATGCCCGACATGAAGCCGGTGATTGGTGAGGCCCCCGGGCGTAAAGGGCTGTGGCTATCCTTTGGCCACGGACATCAAGGGTTCACGCTAGGCCCAGCCACAGGCAAATTGTTAGGGCAAATGATGGATAGGGAGGCCACGGATGTGGATATGCAACCCTATTGTGTCACCCGATTCGGCGGATAACCCTATGATGAGGCATGAATCGCACGCGATGAAAACGAGTCACCGCGTGCGACGCTTAATGCGCTCAGAGGCATAATAGCGACACCGCTAAGCAGAGCGTGCAACGCGCCACTGTCGCGGGTGAGGGAGGCGTGGCAGCAACAGTCCTGCGATCACAATGACAATGCCTACCACCTGAAGCTGGCTCACGGCTTGTCCCATCAAAAACGCGGTGAGTACCGCGAACACAGGCACAAAGTTAAAAAAGAGTGCCGCATTGGCTGAACCTAGATGGCGCACGCCGTTGAGCCAGAGTAAGTAACCGGCGACAGTACCCAGCACCCCGATATACAGGAGTTCAGAGACGGCCAGTGGACTTGCAGCCCAGACTTCGCCAAATGGATGCACGTTTGGTGTCAGTGCACACATGATACCAATCACAGTCGCGCCACTAAGCATGCCCAAAAACGTGTAGGGGATCACCGGCATCCAGCGGCCAATGCCTTGGCTGAAGAAGGTGTACGCACTCCATGCAAACATGCCAGTGAAAATCATCTGATCGCCTTGGTTAAAGTTCAATTGGCTGAGCATCTGCCATTGACCATTGGTAATCACCATGAGCACGCCCGATAAGCTCACCACCAAGCTGAAAACTTGGCCTTTCCGCGGCAATGCGCGAATTGCGATACAGGCGATAAGTGAAGTGACTAACGGGCTGAGCGCCATGATTAATGACCCATTGGTCGCTTGGGTATACTCGAGTCCGGTGAACAAACAGAGGTTAAGGCCGCCAATCCCCACGGCGCTGACGGTGGTTGCCCACAGCCACTGCTTGGCGCTGAGTGTGGGAACGCGGGTACGGGTGAGCTTGAGATAAAAGCCTAAACACATTGCGGCGACGGCAAAGCGCCAAAAGACCAAGGTGAGCGCATTCACTTCATTCAGCGCATCTTTACCAATTGGGAAAGTGCTGCCCCAAAAAAAGGCACATAAAATGAGAAGGGCAACGGCTTTCCACAGTGAAGTAGTAGTTGTCATAGCAAGACCTGACTTGTTGAGTGATGGGCGCTAGTGTATAAGTTTCAAAATATGAATAAACCGACAATATCAGAATGGTAGATTCCAAATATGAAACCTAACTATTCGTTAGACGATTTGCGCTGTTTTTGTACCGTGGCGCAATTGGGGAGTTTTAAAGCCGCGGCACAGCATCTTTCTATGCCGCAATCCACCCTCAGCCGTCGAATTCGCCAGCTCGAGCAGGACCTTGCCCTGCGTTTACTCAATCGCGATGCCCATCGTATTTCTCTGACCCAAATTGGTCATCGCTACTTTGATCGTGCCGCAGGACTGTTCGATGAGTTGCAGGCACTCAATGATGATTTAGTGGGCGAGAAATATCACCCCCAAGGCAAAATTCGTATTAGCGCACCGATCAATGCCGGTAAGCAGTTTTTACGCCGCGTCTTTTTCGACTTTATGCGTGAGTATCCGGAGATTCAACTGGATCTTAACTTTTCCAATAGCTTGATAGATATTGAAGCGGAAGGCATGGATGTGGTGTTTCGAGTCGGGAATCCAGTGGTAGAAAATTGGATCGCGCGGCCGCTCACCGATATTCATTTCATTTTGTGTGCTAGCCCTGACAGTGACTATCACAATGTGCGCTCACCCAATGATCTGAGTGGTCAGCCGGTGGTGATTTGCCATCCGATGACGGTTTGGGAACTCACACACCATCAAACGGGAGAGGCGTTTGATTACCAAGCCACCACGGGCATACGTGCAGAAGTGGATGAAATTCAAATGCTAACCCATGCGGTGCAGGCTGGATTTGGGATCGGCTATATTCCTGATTATTCCGCGCTACCTTTGATAGAACAGGGCGAATTACAGCGCGTACTGCCGCAATGGTGCAGTCGAGCGCGCACGCTATTTTTGCTCTATCGAGATCGCGAACAAGTGCCTTTGCGCGTTCGGTTGCTGGTGGAATTCGTCCTCGCGCGTTTTACATCCTCTTAGCGCGTAATCAGGCATAAAAGGGCTGATTTCCGATATAAAAGGGGCCACGTTTCAGTGGCCCCAATGGGTACGATTTACGATTAATCACTATGATGCGTGTGCGCTGGCGACAACTCGGTGGATGCCGATGTGATGGTTTTGGCTAAGAACAGATACATAGCAGGCACCACGAACAGGGTGAACAAGGTGCCCAATGTCATCCCACTGGCAATCACCAGCCCCATAGCAAAACGGGCCCCTGCGCCGGCGCCTGAGGCAATCAAGAGCGGGATCATGGCAAGCACCGTCGCTGCCGTGGTCATCAAGATAGGGCGTAAACGGATGGCGGTCGCTTCTTCAATCGCCTCACGTTTGGTCCGTCCTTCTTGCTGGAGCTGATTGGCGAACTCGACGATCAGTATCCCGTGTTTAGCAATCAGGCCAACGAGGGTAAGCAAGCCGACTTGGGTGTATATGTTCAAGGTGGTAAATCCGAGGCTGATAAATATCAGCGCGCCACAGACACTCATTGGCACGGTGACCAAAATAATGATCGCGTTTTTAAACGACTCAAACTGCGCCGCTAAGATCAAGAAAATCACAATCAAAGCAAAGAAGAAGGTCACGACCAGTTGCTGGCCTTCGCTCATAAACTGGCGTGACTGTCCGGCATAATCGACACTAAAGCCTGCTGGCAATTCTGTCGCTGCAATCTCTTCGAGTACACCCAGCGCTTCCCCCAAAGGCACGCCAGGGCGCGGTACACCGGAAATTTTCACCGCATTCAGCTGCTGAAAACCGCGCAATGCTTGGGGCTGCACACTTTCCTCTAAGGTCACTAACGTTGATAGCTGAACCAATTCACCGTCTTGGTTGCGGGTATAAAACTGGCGCAATTGTTCTGGCGTGAGACGTTCATTACGCGCCACTTGGGGGATCACTCGGTATGAGCGGTTTTCAAGTGAAAAGCGTCCCGCATCAGCCCCGGATAACAATGAGCCCATATCCGCGGCAAGCTGTTGCATGCTCACGCCCATCAAAGCCGCCTTTTCACGGTCGATGTTGACCGTTTGTTTGGGGCGGTCAATGCTCAGATCGGTATCGACAAAGATAAAGCGCCCCGTTTGCATCGCTTTGCCCACGATATTGTTCGCTACTTCATTAATCGCTTCAAAGGGTTGTGTTGAACCGATAATAAATTCAACCGGCGTGCCGCCGCCCGGAGACGGCAGTGAAGGGGGCACCAAGGCAAAGCTACTTAAGCTCGGTTGGCTGTCCATAAAGGGTTGAATTTCGTTTTCCAAGATCGCTTGGGTACTGCGCTCTCGCTCATCCCATGGCGCAAGTACAATACCGGCTATTGCGTTATTGGTGCCGCCAGAGCCATTGATAATAAAGACGTTGTCGATTTCTGGTACATCGTCAATCAGTCGGTTTAATTCGTCGGTGCTGGCAGACAACGCATCCAGTGTGGTTTGGCTGTCGGCTTCGAGAATGGAGAACACAAACCCTTGGTCTTCAGCGGGCTCAAGCTCAGAAGGACTGGTGATAAACAAGAAATAGCAAGACACTAAAACAATCGCGCCAAACGTGAGGATCACCGCATTGGTATTCAACAAGCTATGAAGTGTGCGTTGGTAGCGATGATGCAATCGGTCAAACTGCTTATCCAGCCAGTGCTCAAGGGAGCGCTCTTGGGTCGCTTTGTCCGCTTGATAGGGCTTGAGCACATAGGCACACATCATGGGCGAGAGCGTAAGCGCCACCACGCCGGATAAGATCACCGACGCGGCGAGGGTAAAGGCAAATTCAACAAACAGTACCCCGGTTAAGCCACCAACAAAGCCGATGGGCAGGAATACCGCGACCAAGGTGGTCGACATGGTGATAATCGGCCACGCCAGTTCGCGCGCGCCCTCAAGCGCGGCTTGTGTTCGGCTTTTGCCTTCTTCGATATGGCGGTGCACGTTTTCCAGCATGATAATCGCATCATCAACCACCACACCAATGGCAAGCACCATGGCCAGCAGTGTCAGGAGGTTGATGGAAAACCCTAACAGCCACATTAAAAAGAAGGTGCCGATGAGCGATACGGGGATCGCGATCGCAGGAATAATCACCGAGCGCAACGACCCCAAAAAGCCATAAATCACAAACACCACGATGGCTAAGGCGAGAATAATCGATATCACCACTTCATCAATGGCGTTATCAATATACTCGGTTGAGTCATAGGCGATATAGGCCGACAACCCTTGAGGCAACTGAGTGATGATATCGGCTTCCCATACCTGATTCACCGCTTCAATCACATCCAGCGCGTTGGCATCGGGCGAGACTTCGATGCCGATAAAGGTGGCATCAAGCCCGTTAAAGTTCACCGATGTTTGGTAACTTTCGGCGCCAAGTTCAATGGTCGCCACATCACTCAAACGTACGACAGACTGGCCATCACTGCTGATCACCAAATCTTCAAACTGTTGAACGTCATGAATGTCGGTGGCGGCGTTTAAATCAATCGCTACGTCTTGCCCTTTGGTGCGTCCTAGCGTAGCCAGCACATTATTGCTGCGCAGGGCGGCAATCACATCCGTGCCTGTGAGATCGTAAGCGGCCATTTTGACCGAGTCGAGCCAGATCCGCATCGCAAAGCTACTGGCACCCAACACATCAGCACGCTGCACACCGGGAATCGTCGACAGTTGTGGCTCGACCACCCGGACCAAGTAATCGGTAATTTGATTGTCAGTGAGGACGTCAGAGTAGAAGGCGAGGTACATTGCCGCGACGGTTTCCCCCACCTGCAGGGTAACGACGGGCTCACGGGCATCATCAGGTAGCTCAGAGCGCACCTTATTCACCTGTGCGGCAATTTGTGTGAGTGCTTCATTCGGATCGTAATCGAGACGCAAGTAGGCCTCAATGGTGCTCACACCGGCGGTTGAAGTCGAGACTAAGTAATCAATCCCTTCAGAGGCAGCAATTTCACGCTCTAGCGGCGTGGTGATAAACCCTTGAATCAGGTCGGCATCTGCACCGATATAAGTGGTAGAGACACTGACCAATGCATTTTTGATCTCGGGGAATTGACGCACATTCATGTCCGTGATGGCGCGTAAGCCGAGCAAGATAATGAATAGGCTCACCACGGAGGCCAAGACGGGTTTCTTGATAAAGACGTCGGTAAATCGCATTGAATGGCTCCTATTGATTCACAACGTTGGGATCAAGATCTTCGCTTGGCTGAACACGTTCGTTGTCACTGATCTTGATGTTGCTACCGTTACGGAGCTTGAGGAGGCCGGAGGTAACGATACGGTCACCGGGTTGAAGACCTTCTTTAATCACAATCATGTCACCGCGTCGCGCGCCTGTTTGCACAAAGCGCTGTTGGACCGTCAATGCATCGTCTTGCTCTTGGATCACGAAGACTGCGTTGCCATACGGATTAAATTGAATTGCGCTTTGTGGTGCCAGCAAGACATTTTGCGTTTCTTCACCTTGATCAAGACTCACGCGTGCGAACATGCCTGACCGTAAAATGGCATCTGGGTTGTCAAAGGTGGCTTGAATGTCGACACTGCGACTCGAGGGCGTGACAACCGGCGAAATTGCAGTCACTTTGCCGGTAAAGACCTCGTCGGGCTGTGCGCTAATCGTGGCAGAAACGGTTTGGCCATTTTTCAGCGTGCTGAGCTGCTGCTCGGGTAAGGTAAAGTTGAGGTGGATGGGGGTCACTGACGTGAGTGTCGCAACGGCTGTCCCCGGCGCGATGAGTTGGCCAAGACTGACTTCTCGGATGCCAATGATGCCGTCGAAAGGCGCGGTTAATGACTTTTGCTCAATGCGCGCTTTTTGGCTGTCGACAGCGGCAATCGCTTGTTTGGCTTCGCTTTCTTTGCGCTTTAGTTCGGATTCAGAAATATTTTTGTCTTTAAACAGCCGTTGATAGCGCCTCAACTCAAGTTGGGCAAGCTCTGCGACGGACTCGAGCCGACGAAGCTCTGCTTCATCAACACTGGCATCCAAGGTGACCAGTAATTGTCCCTTTTTCACCGATGTCGCATTGTCGAACAAGATATTGTTGACGATGCCGCTTGCCTCGGTGGTTAGCTGGGTGTCATTAATGGCCGCAAAACTACCAATGGTGGTTTGTTGTTCACGCCAAGGGTGGGTTGAGACTGTCGTGGCCGTCACGGTGACCGTAGGGGCAGGCATGTTGTCAAAGAATTGGTTCATAAAATGATTGCCTACTGCTTTGTAAGCAAAAATTCCCCCAAAAACGAGCCCACATGCGACTAACATAATAATCAAACGTTTTATCATAAAAATCCCTGAACAGAATTGCTGTCACCACCCTTGGCTTTTTAGTACAGACGAAGGCGCAAAAGGTTGATTTAACCAATAACAAATATCGAACTGACCAATACAAACCTTATCACTGTTTGGTTCATTCATTGGTGGTAAATTGATGATCTTGTGGATTAGCTCAGGTCAGTGTCATCAGCGAAGCCGAATAAGGAGAACGTCGATGCTACTCAATGCAAATAGCACGGTAACGGAAGCGGCGCTGCGTGCCGTGGCGCATATGCCAACGCGCAGTTTGCCGGTGCTGCTGGATAACAGCTTTAGCCAAAAACTGACCGATGCGGATATGATGCGCATCGCGGTGTTGTTGGCCCAAAAAAGCGCTGATGAAGGAGGGTGCCCCATTGGTGCGGTGATTGTTGACAATGAGACACGTCAAATCGTCGGTAAAGGGCACAATACCTTGGTACAAGAAAATCACCCCTACAATCACGGCGAAACGGCGGCGATACGCGATGCTGGGCGAATTGATTTTAGCCAAACAACCTTGTTTACCAGTTTAAGCCCATGCGATGTGTGCGCGGCACTGATCACCATGCGCGGTTTCTCTCGCGTGGTGGTGGGGGATGTCACTAGTGCGAGCGGTAACGAGACGATGCTGAAAGAGAAAGGGGTGACGGTTGATGTGCTGGAAGATCCGCAGGGCATTGCGCTGTATCAGCAATTTAGAGCCGAGCACCCCGAACAAGAGTTGGAAGATTGGCAAGGTGTGAGTGCCGTAAACGCTCGACAAGGATGAAGCGCCGCGCAAAGGCGGCGCTAGTTACTCGACAAAATAAGATTTAGCTATTGATCACGTGAAGAAAGTGTAGATGCTTTTCGTAGTGATCCAGCATATCTTCAATCACTTGCGCTTGATTGTAGCCCGCAATATTGTATTGCTGGCCGCCTTCCCGTAAGAATACCTCTGCACGATAATGGTGTGGCGTATCCAATGTCTCATTATCCGCTAAGGTTTTTAGGTTAAACGTGTGGCTGGCATAGGCACGGGCTCGTACTCCGTAAATAAAATCAGGGTCATTGCCGTGGTGAACTCGCAGATAGCAGCGATCGTGTTCGCGGTTGATACTGACATCCAGCGCCTGCTTCTCAAGCTCTTCGGCGACCGCACGCATCGCGGGCTCAATGGTTTTATCCAACATTACAGCGATTTCCTGCCACTCAGGTGAAGCCACCAAGGTTTGTAGGCGATTTTGCCAGTTTTCTGCGTAATGTGGACTATGGCGCGTCACATTGCCCGGTATCGTCGCCAGATGTTGGAGACTATCGCGTTTGAGAGCCTCCATTTTTAACGCTTTAAGCAAACCAAAGCCAACCGCGAGTAAAATGACCGCAAAAGGCAGTGCCGAAGTCAGAGAGGCTGCTTGCAGTGCAGATAGGACATTGCTACCGCCAGCCACGACCAATGCTGAGGCGACTAAACCTTCGGCAAGCGCCCAGAAAATACGCAATTTTACCGGCGACTCGCCATCATCCTTGGACGTTAAGGTATCGATCACTAATGAGCCCGAATCGGATGAGGTGACAAAAAAGGTGATCACCAATAAAGTTGCAATCACGGAGGAGACACCTGCCAACGGGAAACTATCCAAAAAGTGGAATAACGATGTTGAACTGTTGGCAAATACTTGGTCTACCAAGTTTGGCATGGTGTTGGTAAGAATACCGTGTAGCGCGGTATCGCCAAACACAGTTAGCCAAATAAAGGTGACACCAACAGGGACAAAAATGACGCCAAGAATGAACTCGCGGATCGTCCGGCCGCGAGATATCCTTGCGATAAACATCCCTACAAACGGTGACCAAGCGATAAACCACGCCCAGTAAAAGAGTGTCCATCCCCCTAAAAAACCATCTGTACTTTCATCACCCGTATAGGCGTAGGCATTAAATGTCATATCAACCATTGATGACAAATAGGTGCCAATATTTTGCCCTAATGTTTTGAAAATAAAGAGGGTAGGACCCACCGCCACGACAAAGAGCAGTAAGGCAATCGCTAGCCAGAGATTTAAATCAGACAATCGACGGATGCCTCCATCGAGCCCTAGTACGACTGAGATGGTGGCGAGTCCCGTCACACAAGCAATCAGTATTAACTGCACGCTGGTTGTTGTCGGAATATCAAATAAATAGTTCAAGCCTGCGTTTATCTGCATCACGCCCAAGCCCAAAGAGGTAGCAATACCAAACATGGTGCCAAAAACAGCAAACACGTCGACGGTATAACCAATTGGACCATGAATACGTTTACCAATTAGAGGATAAAGCGCTGAGCTAATGCGAAGTGGTAAACGATGGCGAAAACTAAAATAGGCGAGGGCAAGGGCGACAATGGCATAAACGCCCCATGCGTGTAACCCCCAATGGAAAAAGGTCATGCGCATTGCTGCTTTAGCCGCTTCTGCGGTATTGCCTTCGCCAACTACTGGGGTCGCATAGTGAAATACTGGTTCGGCGACCCCGTAAAAAATTAACCCGATCCCCATGCCAGCAGAAAAAAGCATCGCAAACCATGAGTGGTAGCTGAACTCGGGCTCACTGTGATCCGGGCCCAGCTTAAATTGGCCATAGCGGCTCAGTGCAAAAATCAAGGCCAGGCCAAGGTATAGCCCCATCGCGAGTAAGTAAAACCAACCAAAGGTGTCGATGATCCAAGCTTGCGCGCTACCAAATAGCGCGCCGGCGGTATCTGGCACGCTAATGGTAAAAATAACAAAAGCCGCGATTAAAGCGGCGGCAGGATAAAATACCGGCGGGTTAATGCCCGCGCTTATTGATGAGTGTTCGTGACGCATAATGAGTTTATTTGCCTGTGAGTGAGAAATTGTCGGGTTAACGTGTTCTTTTTTTCGAGCGACCGTTAATCCAAGCCATTGGTGGCATCGCAGGCATATACAGTGCGGGAAACGAATCTCGAGATGACTGATATTGAGGCGATTTTTTCTGATTCATCGCGTCTCTCCTTATCTCTGTTTTCAGTGAATGTGTTGGTGTACTTTGGCGAAAACGCTACAATCATGAAAACGAATTTTTATAATAGGGTCATCACAAATCATGATGCGTGAGTCAGGCGCTGTGCGAGAGCTCGATCTCGTGGTTCTTAAAACCTTTGTTACGGTGGTAGAAAAGGGCAGCTTTACCCGAGCTGGAGAGAGCTTATACCTTGCGCAATCTACCGTGAGTGCACATATGAAACGGCTTGAGGCGCTATTTGAAAAACCGTTGCTGCAACGAGGGCAGACTGCTGTACTGCCTACTCCTGCAGGTGAGCGGTTATTGGCGCATGCCAGACAGCTACTTAGGCAAAATGCACTCGCTTGGCAAGAGATGACCGACCAACGGCTAGGCGGCGTCGTTCGTTTAGGGATCCCTGATGACTACTTAATCTATCTTCCTGAGGCGCTCTCTATGTTTGAGGCCCGTTACCCAGGGGTAGAGCTTGAGGTGAGCTGTGGTTTGAGTGTCGAACTGGTACAAGAAGTAAAAGCCGGTGCGCTAGATATCGCGATAACGACACGTCAGCCTAACAGCCCGGGTGGCGAAGTATTGCGCGCCGAGCCGATGACGTGGGTCACGGGTGTGGGGCACGATACGCATCAGCGCCAACCTCTACCTTTGGCGCTGTCTAAGCAAGGGGTGTGTATTTTTCGAGAGCGTGCACTGGCGGCCTTAACATCAGCCGGTATTACCCATCGCATTGCGTATTCAAGTGCAAGTTTGTCAGGGCTTTCGTCAGCCGTTCGTGCAGGGCTGGCGATTACGGTGTTGACGCCATCGATGATGGGGGAAGGGCTTAGGGCACTTGGTGAAGAGGAAGGGTTACCGAAACTCCCCAATACTGAAATTACGTTGCATCAGCGTCACGGTGATTTATCGGGGGCTGCCATTGCACTCATACAACAGTTGCGTGACAGTGTCATTTTCAAATCACATCAAGATGCGCTCGTCAATAAATAGAAGAGCGTGTCTCGGTTTGATGTTTGAGGGTATGACGTATCGCAAACATGGACGCTTTACTGCGCTGACATTACAATACATTCGATTATACTGATTACGAAGTAACCAACGTGAAATGCTGCTTAATGACCAACTGGGTACGAAGGCTAACCATCGTTTGGCTGACCATGCTTTCTTTTCAAGTTTGGTCGGCAACCTCTGAGCCGCTCAATGTTTGTGTGGGGGATGGGAGTCCTTGGCCACCTTACACTTATTGGCAGGGTGAGACGCGGCAGCAAAAAGCGGACACCTTGAAGGGTTATGCGACCGATCTAGTGCTTTCCGCACTAGAGCGTAACGACATTACTTATCAACTGGTATTTATGCCTTGGGCGCGCGTGCAGCATGAACTGGCAAGAGAGTCTGGCCGTTGTGACCTTACTTGGGATGTGAGTTATAAACCTGAGCGTGCGCAGTACAGTCGACTGACAACGCCCTTGTATTCCATCTCACTCGGCTATTTATACATCGGTGACCCAACGACCTCCGCTCAGCCAACCTTACCCATATCAGGCCCTGTATGTGGGGTGAATGGCTATAATTATGCCGGTTTTGGCGATAACCCAACACCAAGATTTGAAGCCAATACCTTGCAGCAGGCTTTGCGGATGTTGGAAGCGGGTCGATGTCGCTTTCTTGCCAGTGAAATAGAGCCTGTATTGGGTGGCATTCGCTTGGGGCTTTATCAATTTTCACGCGATCTTGCCTATATCTCTCTACCTAACCCTAAAGCATTTCATGCTCAGGTCAGCCGCTATGCGCCGCAAGCGAATGACTTAGTGGTGCTAATAAACACGTATATAGCGTCCGCTGCGGAACGCGGCGAGATCGAAAAACTTCGTCAACATTATTTTCAAACAGGAGCGTTATGACGGGTAATCCTCCGCTATCTAGTCAACAGGCTGCGCTGTTTCAAAGCCTCAATGCGCACGGTATTTCAGTAAATATATACCGCCATCAGCCTGTCTATACGTGTGAACAAGCAGACGCGCTCGGTTTGCATACTGATGCAAACCCGACCAAGAATTTGCTGTTGAAAGACAGAAAAGGAAAACAGTTTTTCTTGGTGGTGTTACCGGGCAAAGCCACCGTCAATTTAGCCGGATTGAGTGAAGCCTTGGGCACGTCTCGCCTATCGTTTGCGTCGTCGCAGCAACTTGAAACCTATTTACAGGCACAATCAGGTGCCGTATCGGTATTTGATGTAATGAACGATCCTGAGCATCGCGTCAGTTTGGTGATCGCGAATGCAATATGGCAGGTTCAAGCGGTGGAATGCCAGCCTTTTTGTCATGATCAAACGTGGGTCATTGCCACTCAAGATCTCGCCCGTTGGTTGCAAGGCATAGGCCGAAGGTATCAAACGGTGGATCATCAATGAGCCGATATTTCTAACTCAACGTAATACCAATACTATTACCAGTCGCACTAGCTCAGCACCGCTGGGCCTTTTTGCGTTATCGCCGCCATATCGACTTAAGTTGAATAGCGCAAGCTTGATGACATGCTAGGTTGATCTAGTTATCTAGACAAAGTCAGCAAGGAGCGCGTTATGTCAGCCAGCAACATCTATGAGCTTGGTTTGGACAAAAGTCCAGCCAATTATCAAACACTGAGTCCACTTTCTTTCCTCGAGCGAGCCGCTAGCGTCTATCCAGATTATCCGGCTAGCGTTCATGGTCATCTATGCTGGAGTTGGCAGCAAGTGGATCAGCGATGCCGTCAATTTGCCTCGGCATTACGTCAAGTCGGCATCGGGCTAGGTGATACGGTATCGGTGATGGCCCCCAATCTGCCCGAAGTCTTTGAGTTGCATTTTAGCGTGCCGATGACAGGTGCCGTACTCAATACCATTAATACCCGGCTAGAAGCGGAAACCGTCGCTTTTATTCTCGAACACGCGGAAAGCAAAGTCTTTATCGTCGACAAGGAAATGACGGAAGTGGCTAAGCGGGCGTTAAAAATGATCAAACACCGCCCACTGGTGATTGCGATTGATGATCCGCTCTATCCACATGGCGAATGTATCAGTGAGATTACGTACGAAACCTTTTTAGCCCAAGGCGATAGTGATTATCAGTACACATTGCCAGACGATGAATGGCAGGCCATTTCACTCAACTACACCTCAGGCACCACGGGCAACCCCAAAGGGGTAGTGTATCACCATCGCGGTGCCCATCTGAATGCAGTGAGTAATGTGTTGTCTTGGAATATGGATGCGCACCCTGTCTATCTTTGGACGCTACCCATGTTCCACTGTAATGGTTGGTGTTTCCCATGGACGGTGGCCGCAACGGCGGGGGTGAGTGTCAGTCTACGGCATGTGCGAGCAGAGCCTATCTTTGATGCAATAAAAACCCACAAAGTGACCCATTTTTGTGGTGCGCCGATTGTGCTGAACATGATGAATAACGCAGATCCGGCGCTAAAAGCTGAGATTCACCATACGGTTAAAGCGATGACCGCTGGGGCGGCACCACCGGCTTCTGTGATTGAAGGGATGGAAGCGATGGGGATTGAAGTGACCCACGTTTATGGCCTCACTGAAACTTACGGTCCTTGTGTGGTGTGTGACTGGCAACACCACTGGGATCAACTCTCGCAACAAGAAAAAGCACGCATGAAAGCACGCCAAGGTGTACGGGCCCCAATGCAAGGTGGACTGATGGTTGCCGATCCGGTGACGTTTAAACCGGTGGCGAAAGATGGTGGCACGCTGGGTGAGATTTTTGTTCGCGGTAACGTCGTCATGAAAGGCTACCTCAAGAATCCGAGCGCGACGGAAGACGCCATGAGTGACGGCTGGTTTCGCACTGGCGACTTAGCGGTATGGCATGCCGATAATTACATCGAAATCAAGGACAGACTCAAAGACATTATTATTAGTGGCGGGGAGAATATTTCCAGTATCGAAGTGGAAGATGTCCTGTATCGTCACTCTGATATTGAAGAAGTGGCGGTGATTGCGATGCCCGATGAAAAATGGGGTGAGGTCCCCTGTGCGTTTGTCAAAACGACCGAAACATCCGCCGTGACCGAAGCAGACATTATTGCTTTTTGCCGAGAGCAAATGGCGCACTTCAAGGCGCCGAAAAAAGTGATCTTTACCGCGCTCCCGAAAACCTCAACGGGCAAAGTGCAAAAGTATGTACTTCGTCGTAAAGTCACTGAAAAGTCAGTGTAAATCACGAAGCGGTGGACAAAAAGTGCCACCGCTAGCTTACCGCTACAGCAGGGCGAGAATCGCCTCGGCACTAGAGACGTCAAAGCTTTTTGGTGCTTCAACGTTCAAGTGAGTGACGATGCCATTATCAATCACCATCGCATAACGCTGTGAGCGAATCCCACCAAACTTCCCTGAATCCATTTCTAGCCCTAGCGCGTGGGTAAAGTTGCCATCGCCGTCGGCCAGCATATGGATCTGATTGGCGTTTTGCGCTTCGCCCCACGCTTGCATCACAAAGGCATCGTTGACGGAGACGCAAGCAATCATATCGACGCCTTTTGCTTTAATCTCATCCGCTTTCACCACAAAGCCCGGTAAGTGCGACTCTGAACAGGTCGGAGTAAAGGCACCGGGCACCGCGAACAGCACTACCTTCTTGTTGGCGAAAAGGGCA
Source organism: Salinivibrio sp. HTSP (assembly GCF_003390965.1). Classification (NCBI taxonomy): domain Bacteria; kingdom Pseudomonadati; phylum Pseudomonadota; class Gammaproteobacteria; order Vibrionales; family Vibrionaceae; genus Salinivibrio; species Salinivibrio sp. HTSP. The sequence continues at coordinate 190,739 of NZ_PXUD01000013.1, read as the reverse complement.
GGGATGTCGTGGGTTTGCATGCCCTCAGCGGTGAGTTCACTGAGGGTGGCGCTCGGTAGAGGTTGTCCTTGCTGAATCATGATGACTCCTTGGTTATTGTATTATCGAACGTTGTGCTTCTGCCTCTGAGTCTACGCCTATTCACGCCTTAAAAATACCGAAGCTTGATGGGGTTTTAGGCGATATGTGCGTCGATAATGCCCAATTTAAGCATGCTGGTCTTACCAACGAATAACAACTTTTACTTTGTGACCTGCGCCCTATAATCCTCAGCCTTGTCATTGTTCGAGATAATTCAATCATTTGACAATCCATTTACATATAAATAACATCCAAGGTTCATACTAAAAAGAGACATCGGAGGTCCGACTAGTGAACAAGAAGCAGCTCTCAACAATTGCAGTTGGCATCATCGCCGCGACTCAAGCCCATGGAGCGGGATTTCAAGTTTCTGAACAATCAGCGTCAGGGCTAGGACGCGCTTTCGCTGGCGATGCCGCGGTGGCAGATAATGCCGCCGTTTTGGCACGTAACCCTGCAGCTATTATGCGATTTGACCGCACCCAATTATCCGGTGCGTTGACCCTGGTTGATCCTGATGTCGATGTAAAAGATCGCACCAACAATGAATCTGCTAAAGATGTGGCGCCGATGAAGGTTGTTCCTGCAGGCTTCTATGTCAGCCCGCAAGAGGGCAAGTGGGCGTGGGGGATTGGTCTCTTCACCACCTATGGTATCGCGACGGATTACCCTGATGATATTCAAGCAGGCGACTTGGCCGGCGACACCGATTTGCTCTCAACCAACTTAAACCCGGCCATTGCGTATCAAGTTACCCCTGAATTAAGCCTCGGCGCGGGCGTGAACCTGACCTATGCCAAAGCAAAGTTAACCCGTCATAAAGGGGCGCTTGCGCCTTTTTTGAACGATAAGAATAGCGTCACCAGCAATAATCCATCCGATAAATTAATTGGTCTAGAGGGTGAAACCTTTGGATACGGTTGGAATCTTGGTGCGTTGTACGAAATCAATGAGAATCACCGTTTTGGTTTTGGCTATCGCTCTAAGGTGGATCTCGATTTTGATGATGGCACCTTTGATAGCTACGACAGTGGTCGCGCGACCTCGGCGTCAGTTGAAGGGCGTCTCGAGCTATCTTTGCCGTCTTACTGGGAAGTATCCGGCTTTCACCAACTGACCGAGGCGTTTGCCGTCCACTATAGCTATCAACACACCAATTGGAGCAGCTTTACCGAGCTGCGCGCCACTTCCGATGAATGTACCGACAACAATGTGTGTTTTGTGAAAGACGAGTCGTACCAAGATAACGACCGTTGGTCAATCGGTTCGACGTATCAGTTTAATCAACACTGGACGGGCCGCCTTGGCTTTGCCTATGACGAACAAGCCGGTGAGGCGACGCTGAGTATCCCTGATGCTGATCGTTACTGGTATTCCACGGGTTTAACCTATCAATACGATAACGATCTCAGCATTGATGCCGGCTTTGCCATCGTGCGTAGCCGTGACGGTTCATTCACAGAAGAAAATGCGCTGGAAAAAAACCTCGAGTTTGATTCTAACGGAACCGCTTACATCAGCTCTGTTCAGCTTAATTACCAGTTCTAACCGGGATATATCACCATGCTTAAAACACAATTAAAATTGTCAGTCTTGGCAACCGCGATCATCTTAGCTGGGTGTGGCGATGAAAATGCCAGTGATACCAACACACCTCAATTCGAAAGTTATATTCAAACCGCTATTGACCGATCTACTTCAGTCGATTTTACCTTGCAAGGGGCCAATGCAGCAGTGCCTGTCCCTACCTTTTTGCTGATGGATACTGAAGACGGGACCCTAAAGTTACCCACGGAAGGTGACAACGCGCTTACCAATCCAAAGGCTGCTATGAATACCATGGACGGTTGGTCGACCACCATGCCTTTGGTGTTTAATTTCCGTGGCGCGGGCCTTAATTCAGGAGGGGTCGCCAATGGGATTTATCTGATTGAACTGACCGACTCAATGACGGGAAAACCTAACGTTAAAGCCGTGCTCCAGCAAGGTACCGACTTTAACGTATTAAGCGATGCGGCCAGTGACACACTGACGGTGTTGCCTGTTAAGGATCTCAACGCCAGCAGTGAGTACATTATTGCTCTAACCGATGATATTCAGGACGTAAACGGCGATCCGATTGGCATGCCATCGAGCTATGCGGGATTAAAATCCCAGACCGTCACTTATGAGGATTCACTACTTGAAACACCAGAAGCGGTGATTCAGGGCGTTGAAAATCTGGTAGCTGGCGCACAAGGTGTTGATCCGACCAAAATCGTCTACTCCACCTGGTTCTCCACCCAATCGGTGGGTGATAGTTTAAACTACACCAAGCTAGCGACGGCGGCTGGGTTTGATGCTGGAAGCCTAGCGGCAGTATGGAAAGCGGGCGCCAACCCTAATGATTCCGACTTATCGGATGCCTACACCATGGATATTACCGGCACTCAGGATTACGAAACAGCGTTGAATGCGGATGCCCAGTTTACCCAGTACTTTGATCCCAATGATGCCGATAATATTAAGGCGACGCTCAAGACAACGTTTAGCGGCGTCAATGTTAATGTGAGCAAAGGCACCATTAAGCTACCTTACTATTTGGAAACGGATAGCAACTGGAATAGCCAACCGTTTGAGTCTGCCACCCCTAGCTTGGCGAAGGTGTTGAATGCCCTGCAAGACCCTGAGCAGCAGGCGACCATCACCGCTCAGTTGACTGACGCCGGTGTCGATATAGAGGCACTAAGTGGAGATGATAAGGCGTTAATTACCGAAGAGCTCTTCAAACTGGCTGGCGTGACCTTGACTAAAGCCGACGGCAGTCAATTAGATCCTGAGCGGATTATTACCCGCTACAGCCCAGTGCCGCAGATTAAATCGGTGCAAGAGGTGCCCTTCTTGCTGTTTACACCAGCAACCGTTGATAGCGATACCCAACTGACGGTTTATCAGCACGGGATTACCTCGGCAAAAGAAAATGCGTACTTCTTTGCGCCTAACTTTACCAGTGCCAATCAAGCCGTTATGGCAATTGACTTACCGCTTCATGGCGAGCGTAGTTTGGATGCGAAGCGTTCTGCCAATGTCGATGTGACCGCGTACCTGAACCTCAATAACCTGGCCGTGGCGCGTGACAATGTGCGCCAAAGTGAGTTGGATGTGATGGGCTTGCGCGCAGCTTTGACCCGCACCCAGTCGGCGGGTGGATTCACGGGGACGCCATTAGCAGCGATATCCTCGTTCGTTACTTCGGCGCCACGTTTATTAGGCCATTCGCTGGGCGGTATCGTTGGTACCACTGCGTTTGCCGCGTCTAACCGTGCAAACAGCAACGAAGTCGATGCACTTTATAAATTCTCTGCATTGAGCGTGGCGAATTCTGGGGGGCAAATTGCTAACTTGCTTCTTGGATCAGACTCGTTTGGTCCTTTGATTAAGCACAGTGTGGCTTTTAAAGGCAGTGCCGCTTATCAGACTTTTGCCGGTAATAATTGTACGCTCGATAATAGCGCAGAGAATAATGTTATCTGCTACAAAACCTTTGAGGCAAACGGCTCAGAGAGTGCACAAGCGGAAGTGAATGGTGTGGTGCAGCAATTTAATTATGCCGCACAGACGCTACTCGATACCGTCGATCCCTATACGAATGCAACCTATATTGATGGAAGCACCACGCCGATTTATATGCAACAAGTCGATGGGGATGACACGGTACCGAACGACGTCGCCTATACGATACCGGGCATTGTTGATAATTTCGCTGGCTCTGAGCCATTAGCCGCGAAACTTGGCCTACCAACCATCAATGCCAGCTCCTCCGCTGCGCAAGATGGCCAGAACTTTGTTGACTTTGCCGGTGATAACGCGAGCCATAGCACCTTTATCTTCCCGCAAACGACGGAGCTTGCAGAACAAGCCGTGCACGCTGAAATGATTCGCCAAGCGGTTGATTTTGGTGGAGACGCCAGCTTGGATAGTGTCGATAATTCAAACGGTGTGTTGAATTAACCCATGCGCTATCGTAAAGTTTGTTACCAAACAAAAGCGGCCTCGGCCGCTTTTTCTTATTATCGTTTAGTTATGCAGCGTTGATTAATGCCATGATTGAATAGCCACACCCTTGGTCACTATTTCTTTGCCTTGGTTTCACGTAAACTATTCTTAATTCCATTGTATTCAATCAAATGTTGCTTATGTCGTCTAATCACTCTTTTCCCAATGTTCACCAGGCGTACCACGCCCATGTCTACTACGAGGCTGACACCGAAGCGAAGGCGGATGTTATCTATCAGGCTGCCGCTGCATCATCACTGCCCATCGACCTTGGCCGCTTTCATCGCAAATGTGTTGGCCCACACCCAAGATGGAGCTTCCAAATCGCCTTTGATAAGGCTGCGTTTGACGAGGTGATGGCATGGCTTGAGGCGCATCGCGGTGATTTAACCGTGTTTTTGCATGGCGTGACGGGCGATGACTACATTGACCATACGGCTCACGTGGGTTGGATGGGCCCGTCTGTCGAACTCAATCTGGCCATATTTAAGCCTAAGCAATGAATGCTTTTCTTGCATACCCAGCACTGCTGATTTGGCACGGCGATGATGAACTCTCGTTTGCGTCAGACTCGGCGTCGCTTGAGGCGCTGAGTGACAGCGTGATCACTGAAGACGATCGGTTGGTAGATAGCGAAGGCGTTTGTTGGTTGAGCGAAAATGGGGGGCAGCACTGGCAGCCAAGTGGGCAAGTCATGCCACTTGAGCAGCTTGTGGCGCGTATTCAAGCACATTATGCGCAGCAAGGGCAGTGTTGTGTGGGAAAAATCCAGTTTAAACATAGGGCCGCCGCCATCAACAGTGTGGCGACGGTCTCTGGGAATTAACGGCTGTCAGCAATCCGACGTGACACTTTCAACGAAGAGTGCGGACGAATACACTTGATGTTCAAGCGTTGCTTGTTACGCATTCGAATGTGGCAGAGTTCAAGTATCAAACCAAATGCCATCGCAACATACACGTAGCCTTTGTTGATATGAATGCCGGCACCTTCGGCCATCAGTAGCAAGCCTAGTAGCACCAAGAACAGTAAAGCTAAGGTTTTAAATCCAGGGTAACGGCTGACCAGATTGTTCACGGGTTCGGCCGCGATCATCATAATGATGGCGGCGGTAACAATGGCGGCGACCATCACGGGTACATCTTGGGTGAGACCGACCGCAGTGATTACCGAGTCCATCGAGAACACCGCATCTACCGCAACGATTTGCAGCAAAATTACTGCCATACCGGTGCGCACTTGTGTCGAGTGGTTCACGGGCTCGCCATGACCCAACCATGCCCACAGCTCTTTGGCACTTTTTAGCAGCAAAAAGCCACCACCAAACAGCATGATAAGATCTTTACCGGTAACCGGTTCCGCCCCAATCGTAAACAGTGGCGCAGTCAACGACATGACCCAAGCGATGGAAAGCAACAAGCCAATCCGGCTGATCACGGCGAGACCAATACCCAAGGTACGCGCGAAGCGGCGTTTCTCTTTGGGGAGACGTTCACACAGTACGGAGATAAAGACTAAGTTATCAACACCCAATACCACTTCAAGGGTTAGAAGGGTAAAAAATACCACCCAGGTTTCGGGTTCCAAAAAGAGTGTTAACATACGATTACCTCCTCCTTAGAGGAAGCGGGGGAGGGCATAAAACGACATCGGTCGCTGTCCATGGATTGTGATTACCTCTGTGACTAAAGAGCGCTTATATAAGCACCAGTTTGGCGCCTTGGCAAGCAGAAAAACAGCGAGTTGACCAAAAATTGACAAAGCATGTAAACGATCAAACCTGTTGCTGAGTATGACTTATCATGTTGGGTTTAAAGAGGGAATAAGGATGAAAAGAGGCTGGGTGATTGGGTTATTATCCTTAATGTTAACTGGATGTTTAGGCATGCCAGAACAGGTTACACCCGTGAAAAACTTTGAGATTAACCGCTATTTAGGTACTTGGTATGAAGTAGCGCGACTGGATCACTCGTTTGAGCGCGGCTTATCCGATGTGACCGCAACCTATTCGTTGCGTGAAGACGGTGGCGTTAAAGTGATAAACCGAGGCTATAGCCGTGAAGAAGAAAAATGGCAAGAAGCAGAGGGTAAGGCGTACTTCGTTGAAAATGATAAAACGGGGTACCTGAAGGTTTCATTCTTTGGGCCTTTCTATGGGTCGTATGTGGTGTTTGATTTGGATGATGATTACCAATATGCCTTTATCTCGGGGCCTGACCACGATTACCTGTGGTTGTTATCGCGCACACCGAGCGTGTCGGAGTCAGTAAAAAATAAATTTATTACAGAAGCGAAGCAGCGAGGTTTTGCCACTGAAGCGCTGATTTTTGTCGATCACACCCGCACGGACCCCAAAAACAAAAAAATCGAGCAGTAGAAGAGACGCATCATGCGAAAGACAGATAAGAAATATGACAAGGCGGTTCGAGAAGCGCTGACAGATGTTTGTGAATTGACAATGGAAAAAGTGGAGGGATTTGAATGGCTGACGCATGAGGTGAATTATCAGCGTTTTCCACAAAGCTTAATCGTGCGGCTGATGTTTAAAGACCGACAGACGCTAGCCAGCTTTGAACGAAGTGATGACTACCAAGCCGCTCTAAATGATATACAAAGTCGCCTTGCTGCTGTTGGTATCACACTGAAAAACATCAATCGTCATGTTGATTTAGCGACACTGTAAGGCTGTGATTACTCGCACACTTACCTTATGGCTGACACGCTACAGTGTGATATCAAAGCGTCTCAATGTCCCCACTCATTAAGCGAAGGAGCAGCGGTATGGAAGCAAGAATTAGTATCATCACATTGGGGGTTGCGGATCTTTCTCACTCTTATGAATTTTATCGCCAATTGGGCTTTCCAACGCACAGCCACCCTGAAGAAGGCATCGTGTTTTTTAGTACCGCAGGTACACGATTAGCGTTATATCCCGCAGACTCGTTAGCCGATGATATCAAACCCGGACTCACCGTTAACGAGACAGGGTTTGGTGGTATCACATTGGCGCATAACACGCGATCCAAAGAAGAGGTCGACGAGGTGCTTGCGCTGGCAGAGCGGTGTGGCGGTCGTATTGTTAAACCTGCACAAGACGTATTTTGGGGAGGCTACAGCGGCTACTTTTCCGATCCGGATAACTATCTTTGGGAAGTGGCTTATGGCGATTGTTGGCAATTTGATGATAACGGCAGCCTTGTATTGGACTAATGGCCGTGGATTTATTGCGTTAGCAACAGCCTGAACTCGATGTGGGTGTACTTCCCATTGGTAAAGGTGAGCTTGTTGCCTGTTTGCGTGATGGAAAGTTGGAAGGATAAAAAGGCGTCCCGAAAGACGCCTTTTTAGTCTCTACAGCCTGCATTATTACGCGGCTGCTAGCGTTTGTGCTTGACGGTTTGCATGCCAGACCAAGCCAAAGCCAATAATCACCACCGCACAGGTGGACAGCATGACGGTGGTGACGGCGATCAAGCCCGAGACCGCAAACGCAGACACCACGGCGCTCGCCAAGAAGCAGATCATCATTTGCAAGAAGTTCAGCAGCCCCGCAGCGGTCGCGCTACAGGATTTAAAATCTTCCAAGGCGCGATTGACGACCAGTGGGTAAATGGCGCCGTTCGCCGCTGCGAGGAAGCAGAATGGGCCAAGAATCACCCAGATATTAGTTACATCGGTGCGCCAGCTGATCAAAAAGATAACCACTACGCTGGCAACAAACAGCTTAAGCAGCCAAGGCAGGATGCTGTGATCTTTGAGTTTGTTGAGGGCATGACGACACGTATATCCGCCGATAACAAACGCGATCGTTTGTGGGATGTAGCTTAGGCCAATGTCTGCTTCGGTATAGCCCATGGCTGACATAATAAACGGCGATCCAGTGAGATAGGCAAAGAAAGCGGCCGAGCAACCGGCAAAGATAAGCATATTTCCGATGAACTTTTTTGATTTAAAAACTTGCTGGTAGTCACCCTTAAGTTTATCAATAATTTTAGTATTTTGTGCTGGGCTAGTTAAGCTTTCTTCCTCACGAAGGGTCAGTGCGACAAAAATAACACCTAGTGCGAATAAAACCACAAAAATACTGCGCCAATCAAAATGCTGGAGTAAATAGGCACCTAATAATGGTGCGAGAGCTGGAGACAAGGCAACTAAAGGCATGATAGTGGCGAACACTTTCTGCCCTAGTTTTCCCTCATAGCGATCAATGACCACGGCTTGCCAAATCACAATTGCGCTGCACGCGCCCAACGCTTGAACAAGGCGCGCACCGAGTAACAGATAAATATTATCTGCAAACAGACATACCACGGTCGCAACGCTATAGAGACTTAAGCCAATTAACAGCGCAGGCTTACGGCCAATGCGGTCGGAGAGGGGACCATAAACGAGCTGACCACAGGCCATGCCAAGCAAAAAGATGCTCAAGGTTAAACCGATATTGGCCGACGAGGTTGCAAAATCGATTTGCATGGCTTCAAAGGCGGGCAGATACATGTCGGTGGCTAAGAAGCCGAGCATACTGAGCCCTGCTAGCCAAAACAGCGTGATAAATGGCACATTTTTGTTCATTTTTTATCTCTTGATATAAAGATTAATGTAAAGAGCAGTTTATGCCTAACAATTAATACTGTGAAACGCTATGATTTGAATACTGCTTTCAAAATATTTGATGTGAATGTTTTCTTACCAAGATTTTCAAGTGATTGACGTGGTTGCACGGCGAGGAAGTTTCTCCGCGGCGGCTGAAGAATTGCACAAGGTACCGAGTGCGGTGAGCTACACGGTACGACAGATTGAAGACAAGCTGGCCGTCACCCTGTTTGAGCGGCTTCATCGTCAGGTTCGGTTGACCGCCGCGGGCGAGTACTTTGTCTCCCAGTCACGTGAGATGATTAAGAATATGGAAGCCATTCGCCAACAAACCCAGCGTGTTGCTAATGGTTGGACGCAAAGTGTCGCATTGGCACTGGATAACGTCGTAAGAGAGGATAGCGTCAATACCTTGGTACGTGACTTTTATGATGCGTTTCCTGATGTCGAGCTGTTACTGACCATGGAAGTATTCAACGGTGTGTGGGATGCGCTGGCGGATGATAGAGCCGATATTGCCATTGGTGCCACGGCTGCTGTGCCAGTGAGCGGCGCGTTTCGCTATCGAGAAATGGGTACCCTGCGTTGGCGGTTTGTGGTGAGTCCGTCGCATCCACTCGTACAGTGTGCCCAGCCACTGGCTAATGATCAGCTCGCGTCGTATCCGGCGATATGTTTGGAAGATACTTCGCGCCGTTTGCCGCGTCGTACGACATGGCTATTGGATAATCAGCGCCGTCTTACCGTCCCCAATTGGCACAGTGCCATGCAATGTTTTAAGGCCGGGCTGGGGATTGGTGTGATGCCTTCACACATGGCAGAGGACGCGATTGCGCGAGGAGAGTTGGTGGAGCTTGCCCTTGAAGAGCCGTTATTAAGCAGTCCGTGCTGTATTGCATGGCGCTCGGATAAAGAGTCACCACCGGTGCGCTGGCTGCTCGACTACTTGGGCGATAAAGAGCAACTGCAGTACCAGTGGTTATAACTTGAGTGCGCATGAGATAGCGTTTCTAGCGTCCTTCAATGTCGCGTAGAGTATGGTACCCAGCCCAGACGCGACTGGAAGCGGTGATCAAGCACGCGATGCCAAATACCCAAGCAATCCATGCCATGTATGTAGGGAAAAGACACATCAACACAAAGCTGGCGATGGTCTCCGTCCCTTCGGTGATCCCGCCGATGTAATACATCGACTTGTTGGCGTACACTGGGTTATCAATCTGGTGTTTGCTCGCCATAATCGCAAACGCTAAAAAGCTTGCGCCTGTACCCATAAAGCAAAACAGCAGAAAGCTGGCGGCGATGGCGTTACTAGCGGGATCAGCCAGCGCAAAACCAAAGGGAATGGCAGCGTAGAAGATAAAATCGAGGGTGATATCTAAAAAGCCCCCTGCGTCCGTGAGTCCTTGCTCGCGGGCGAGCGCGCCATCAAGGCCATCGAACAGTCGGTTAATGATAATGAACACAAGCGCGAGCCAATACACTTGTAGCGCCAGAGCGGGCACCGCCAGCAAGCCAATCAAAAAGCCCGATAGTGTGACGGTATCAGGTTTGATCCCCCATCTTGTGAGCTGCACCGCTGCCTGCTTCAATGGCCAGCGGATCACGGCGATGGCATAGCGATCAAGCATTTTTGCATCTCCTCATGCAGTACTGAGCTAGCTGGGCGTTTAGGCCAATTTAAACAACGGCTCTGGTGCGCAATATCCTCGGCATCATGCGTCACAATCAGCGCGGGGATGTTGCGCTGCGCGATTTGCTCAAACACGAAAGCACGAAAATCCCGTCGTAGCGGCTTATCCAGCTTACTAAAGGGTTCATCAAGCAAGATAGCATCGGGCGCGGCGAGTAATGCACGCAACACACTGATCCGCGCGCGCTGCCCGCCGGAGAGCTGGCTGGGGGCATAATCGGCAAACTCCGCTAAATTGACAGACCCTAATGTTGCGATGGCCTGATCACGTTTTTGCGCTTTGCTCATCGATGAAGGCAGGGCAAAGGCCAAGTTTTGCCAGACGTTGAGATGCGGAAAGAGCAAATCATCTTGAAACAAAATCCCGATACGGCGCTGCTCCGGCGGCAAGTGATCAAAGGGTTCACCATTTAAGGTTAGTTGGCCGCTGTAATGCATGGGCGGTTGAATGTGTCCTGCCAATACGCTCAGCAGGCTCGATTTTCCGCAGCCACTGGGACCCATTACGGTGAGTATTTCTCCCGGGGCGACCGAGAATGATAAATCACGCACCAAGCATTGCTCAGGCGCGTTTATGGTGAGTTGATTGACACACAGTGTCATGGTGTTTCGCTCCTGAATAAGTCGGTGTTGATGTGGGTAAAAGGCGGCGCTCCGCAATACGGCTAAGCACGGTGGCTAAGGCGAAAACAATAAGGGGAAGCATCGCTTGCATCAGTCCATATAGACCACTAATACGGCGATCGAGGCCGCTCGATAAGCTAACTGCCTCGGTAGTGAGCGTATTAATGCGTCCCGCACCCAACAACTGTGTAGGCAGGTATTGTGCCAAACTGACACTCGCGCCGACCGCCCACGCCAAGATGATCGCAGGCAAAAGCAGCGGTAGTTTAACGCGCCACCATGCGAGTGTCGCACTGACACCGAGGCTCCTGGCGGTTTGCATGAGCCGCATATCAAATTGCTGCCACGGCCCATCGAGCGCGAGATACACATAAGGAAACGCGAAAAAGATATGCGACCAGATAGTAGCTGGCACGTGCCATTGGCCGGGGAGGCTGTACACCGCCACCTGAATACCGAACAAGATAGAGAGTTGCGGAACCAATAATGGAATGGCGATGACTGCTCTCGGCACCGAGCGTCGCTGATTGGTTGAACGCTCCAAACACCCGATGGCAAATAACAAGGCGACACTGGCGCTGATCACCGCCAGAACAATGCTGTTTCCCACCAATGACCACACATAGCTCAGTTCTTGCTCCCAAAACCGTAAGCTATATCGACTAGGCAGCCAATCGGGAAATGACCAACGCAGCGCGAATGACCACACCAGCAACACAGGCATCATCGCAAGGGGAGTGATAAACACTGGCCACCAGAGTAACTTGCCAGGCAGCCATGCGTGGCGGCGGCCCGTGTATTGCCAGCGATTGAGACATTGGCAGCCAAGCCACTCCAAAAAGCGGAATAGCAATAACGCTAAGCCACATAGGGCAAATAACAACAATGCCCCAGCTGAGGCTCTGGGCAATAACGCCAAATCAGGGTCATTGAACCACTGCCATACCAATACCGCATAAGTGGGCGGCGTATTGGGCCCGAGGATCATCGCCACATCAACCACCGACAGACTGTAGGCGATGACGGCAAAAATCGGGAAACGCATTTTGGCTAGCCAAAGCGGAAGAATGACTTTTATCCAGGTTGCGGTGCGGTTATACCCGAGGCTGGTTGATACCATGGTTAGTCGAGAGACATCAATTTGCCGTAGCACTGACAGGCTCATCAATAATAAAAATGGTGTCTCTTTTAGCGTTAGCGCCAAGGTGAGCCCGATAACATAAGGATCTTGTACTAATGCCCAAGTTACAGGTTTCTCACCGAGAAGAGGACTTAACAGGCGAAACAGCCAACCCGAGGGGGAAAGCAGTAAAACCAGGCCAATCGCAAAGGCGACGTGTGGCAATGCCAGTAGCGCGGGCAAGCGCGTACTGATCTTTTGCCAAATGGGCGTTTGCCAAGTGGCCTGTAAAATCATAAAGCTAAGTGTCACCGCGAGCAGGCTACTGCCCAATCCCGAGATGAGCGTCAGCTGAATCGATTGCCAAAGCCCCGGCCATGCCATGACTTGGTGCCAGCCGCTATAATTGGCCTCTGTCAGCCCCAGGGTGGGCAAGAACGCAAAGGCGGTGGTAATCAAGCCGCCCACCCCTGGTAACAAGGGTAGGCAGCATACCGTCAGGGTAATGGCAAACAGCAAACGTGCCATATCAGCCTCTTTTCTATTGGCCGTAGCGTTTCAGCCAAGCAGTCTCAAGCGCGGTTTGCCAGCTTGGATGTGGCTCAGGCTGGGTGTTAAAGCGACTGACTTCGGCGGTGTCGGATAACTTAACCACGGGTGGGTCGCCCCATACTTGGGTGTCGGCTTTACGCAGTTGTGCCTTTTCACTCATCAAGAAATTGATAGCGACCATAGCGCCGGCTTTAGCGTTGGCGTTGTATGGAATCGCCATAAAGTGAATGTTAGACAGCGCGCCTTGGTCAAAGGCAAAGGCTCGTGCTGACGGAGCGAGTTTTCCAGAGGCTACCGCTGCTTTTGCCGCATTGGGGTTAAATGCTATCGCCACGAGAAGCTCGCCATCATCTAGCAGTTGTAGGGTTTCAGCGCTGCTAGAGGGAAACTGCCTACCTTCACGCCAAGCCACGGGATGAAGCTTGTCTAGGTATTGCCAAAGTGGTGCGGTCACGGCGTCAAAATCCACCTCATCAACCGGCAGGTAAAGTGCCTCGCGCACATCGGTAAGTTCCAGCAGGGCAGCTTTCAAAAAACTGGTGCCATGAAACTCGGGTGGTTTGGGGTAACTCACTCGACCTGGGTTCGCTTTCGCGAGGCTCAGTAATTCAGCAAACGAGCGAGGCGGGTTGGCAAGTGTGCGCTTATCGTGGATAAATACCAGCTGTCCCACCCCCCAAGGTGCTTCGAGGCCATCTGTCGGTTCCGTAAAGTCTTCTTCAACCGGTAAGCTTTTATCGACAATTTGCCAATTGGGAAGTGTGCTAACAAAAGGGCCGTACAGCAAATCATTTTCCTTCATTGATTTGAAGTTCTCGCCGTTAATCCAAACCATGTCGACACTGCCGCCGCTATCCTTACCGGCTGTTTTTTCAGCAAGCAGACGATTCACGGTTTCAGCGATATCCGCCACTTTGACATGTTTTAGTGTGACACCGTAATCGCGTTGTAACTCTCGACTTGCCCAGCGAAGGTAAGCATTGATCTCTTGATTGCCACCCCATGCGTTAAAGTAAACGGTTTGGCCTTTGGCTTGTTGCTCAATACTTTCCCAACGGTCGTTTTCCGTGCTGGCGGAGGCGGTTAAACTGACGACACTTGCGATCGACAGTGTCATCGCCGCTATCCAATGTTTCATTGTCGTTTCCCTTTTCAATTAGTGACGCATCCAACGATGATATTTTTCGACCCATTTCAGTAGCATCTCGGGTGCATGGGCTTGTTTCCACATCCCGGCGGTATACTTCACCGCTTCACTCATGGTGGGATATGGATGGACGGTGCCCAAAATTTTATTTAGTCCTAACCCGTGCCGCATGGCGAGAGTAAACTCCGCGAGCAAGTCGCCCGCATGCTCGCCAACAATAGTCACCCCCAGAATGGTATCTTTTCCTTTTGGTGTCAGCACCTTAATAAAACCGTGATCATTGCCATCAGCAATCGCGCGATCCAAATCATCAATGCCGTAATAGGTTACTTCCACCTCTTGCTGATTGGCTTTGACTTCTTTTTCATTGATACCCACGCGCGCGACTTCTGGCGATGTATAGGTCGCGGCAGGCATCACTGAATAATCAGCACGAAAGCGTTTAAATTGCCCGAATAGTGCATTCACCGCGGCATACCATGCTTGATGAGCACTGGCGTGAGTGAGCTGAAACGGACCCGCTACATCACCTACCGCATAGATATTTGGATAGGCGGTTTGCAAATACTCGTTGACTTGAATCGTGCCACGCTCGGTCACTGGAATATCGAGCTTTTCGAGACCAAAGCCTTTGGTGTTGGCACTGCGCCCTAACGCGACCAGCACCGCATCAAATGAGACAGACTTCTCACCGTCAGGGCCATCGAGTAAGGCGATTTGCTCATTATCACTGTGCTCAAATGCTTTGACTTTGTGCTGTGTTAAAACCGTGACGCCGTCACGCTCTAACGCCTGCTCGACTAACTGGGCGGCGTCTTTATCTTCACGGCTGAGAAGTTGGTCGGCCATTTCCGCTAGGGTGACTTGGCTGCCTAAACACGCAAAACTTTGTGCTAATTCTGCGCCAATGGGACCCCCGCCCAAAACCAACAACCGCGGCGGCAGGTCATTCAGAGACCAAATCGTATCTGAGGTGTAATGCGTGACCTCAGCCAAACCAGGAATTGGGGGCAACATAGGGCGTGCGCCGGTCGCAATCACGATGTTGCGGGTAGTTAGGCGTTCGCCATTCACCTCGACTTCCCATGGCGAAACGATTTGCGCTTCGCCTTGCACACACTCCACGCCGAGTTTGGTGTAACGCTCGACCGAATCGTGAGGCTCAATTTGGGTAATGACTTGCTTAACCCGCGCCATGACCGTCGGAAAATCAACCGCTGGCGCTTGGGTATGAATGCCAAACGTCTTAGCCTTGCCAATTTCTCGCATGGTTTTCGCCGCACGGATCAGCGCTTTTGAGGGAACACACCCTGTGTTTAGGCAGTCTCCTCCCATCGAACCTTTTTCGACCAGCGTAACCTTCGCTTTCACTACCGCCGCGATATAACTTGATACCAAGCCGCCTGCACCGGCACCAATCACCACCATATTGCGGTCAAACTGATGGGGCTTGTTCCAACCTTGATAGCGTTTACGACGCGTGATCCACGCCAAAACCCACTTTGCCAGCAGTGGGAAGACACCCAGTAAGGCGAGTGAGCCAAGCACCGAGGGTGACACCACGTCGCCGAGTGAGTCGATTTGGGCGAGTTGGGTCCCTGCGTTAACGTAGACCGCGGTACCGGGCAACATCCCTACCTGGCTGACCCAATAGAAGGTGCGGGTTTTGAACGAAGTTAGCCCCATCACTAAGTTAATCAGAAAAAACGGAAAGATTGGGATAAGGCGCAGTGTTAGAAGGTATAAACTGCCGTCTTTCTCAATGCCACGGTTAATGGTGTCGAGCTTGTTGCTAAATTTGGCTTGGACCCAGTCTCGCAACATAAAGCGACTGACCAAGAAGGCAAGGGTGGCGCCAATCGAGCTGGCAAAAGAGACCAACACCAATGCCCACCAAAAACCAAAAAGTGCCGCGCCCAATAAGCTTGCCACCGCTGCTCCCGGCAAGGATAGGGCAGTCATCACTACATAGCCGATAAAAAACACCAGGCTTGCGGTGGTGGCATTTTCGATAATGTAATCTTTTAACGCTGCTTGTTGAGCTTTGGCATTTTCGAGGGTGAGCCATTGGCTGAGATCTAAACCAAACCAAAGCGTGAGAAGCGCAACAATCACTAAACCAAGGAGGATTTTTTTTACTGGCATACTATGTCCGTCAGGTAGCAAACAGGGTCCAGTTATTACTTTAGGCGTTTTTACGCATTAACTGGCTGATTTCTTGGTTACATTAAGAATCTGTGTTCTTAATCGTACTTGTAATCAGACCCGAGCGATCGCAGGATGCTTTCAAACTAAGTAAGAAAAAAGCGAGAGTGATGAACTTTTGTGCGAAATGTGCGAATAGAGAAGCGACACCGCCCTAAGGCGGTGTTGGACGCGAACATTGCTCACAGTAAAAGTAGGGTAGAAATAGAGAGTGTTATTGTGAGGTGTTATTTCTCTAGATGTTGTAATAATTCTTGTCGGCGCTGAGGCGGGACAACAGACCAATGCTTGCCTGTGATAGCACCCTCGAGTGACCATAATAGCTCCAAGCTCAGGTCTTTATCGTGCGCCGATACCAAGGCTTTGTATGCGTTGACTGCGCCATGTTTTTGCAGCGTTTCGGGGGTGTCAATCCCTGCCTTTTTCAGCATTCTTTCTGTTGCTAACCGGAGGTTAGGGAGGTCTTTTAATCGCGACGGACTGGTTTCGGTTTTCAGCGAACGATCGCGAATAGCGACATCGAGTGCACTTTTAGCTTCATTGATGAGTTTTTGGTGATCGTCCCACCAAGCATCAGGAATAGCAAAGTACTTGGTCACCACCGGGAAACCACGCTTTTTGTAAACGTAAGGGGTAAGTCCCTGCTTCTTAAGTAAGGTTTCGTTTTCTTTGCCGGCGCGTAGATGAAGGGTGTTGTTGACGACAAGGGCGAACATGGTGTCTTCGCAAAATAAGCCAAATCCGCCGAACATGGATCGGGATTTGATATTGCCAAAATCGGCAAATAAACGCATCGCGTCTTTTAAAGCTGGTTTATCCATTAATAACAATCTCGATGAATGCAAATGCCTAAAAATAATGTGTCAGTGTAACAAGGCAAACAGGCAGGATTGTCAATAATTTATCAATATATCAATAATGATACTTCATATTGCATTGACGCCATCTTCAGCTTTATAACAACGATGCTGGCAACCCCGCTACCGTGACTGACTGAAACGATTGATCAGTGTCCGTAGGCCGGTGGCTTTGCGTCCCATGCTTTCGCCATGGTTTGCCTTGTTCAAACAGGGATAAGCATATAATAATTAGACAGTGATGTCGCCCTCACTAACCATACAAAATGTGATTTTGGTTCAAAAAGATTGTAATTGACAAGTTAAAGTAAAGGCTCTGTTTGGCTCAAAGGACTAAAAAGGCCACCATACCCATTGGCATGGTGGCTTAAAAAAGCTTTTATAAAACACTAATTTATCGTTTTTACCGATTCACGACTAATGAGCTCGAGATCCATTTCAAATACTTGCTGTTGCGTATCATTATCGTTAATGCGTGCGAGCAAGAGTTTAACGGCGGTTTTACCGAGCCGCCGTTTAGGTTGGTGCACGGTAGTGAGTGGTGGTGAGTAATACTCGGTGAGATCAATATTGTCATAACCAATCACGGACATATCCTCAGGTACCTGCAACCCAGCTTGGTTAAAGGTGCTAATTGCCGCAAGCGCCATGATATCGTTGAAGCAAAACACGCCCGTGGGGCGGTGGGTCATATCAATGAACTGTTGTGCAGCGACTTTGGCCTGGTCTGCCTCGAAGTCAGCCTCTACAATCCAGTCAGGGTTCGCGGTTATATTGGCTTCATTCAGTGCGCGGTAAAACCCTGCTAGTCGTTGTTTACAGGTATTTTTATCCATTTGACCGGAAATGCAGCCAATTTGGGTATGGCCATTGTCAATAAAGTGTTTGGTGGCCAGATAGCCGCCTAATTCAGCGTTATCTTCGATGCGATCGGTGTTGATATGATGACTCCCCCAGTCCATAACCACCATGGGCAGGTCACGCTTTTTTTCCAATAGCAGCATGAGGTCTTCATTGAGATCCGAGCACACCACAATCAAGCCGTCGACGCGTTTTTCTGACAACATGCGCAAATAGTCACGCTGTTTTTCTAAGTTACCCTCGGTATTACATAAGATCAGGGTATAACCTTGCTCATAGCAGTAGTCTTCTACACCGTGAACCAGTTCAGCGAAAAAGGGGTTAGTCGATTTGGTCACCAACATGCCAAGCGTGCGCGTCGTATTGCATTTTAAGCTGCGCGCCACCGCACTTGGCGCGTAGTTTAGGTCATCAACCGCTTGCCACACCTTTTCGGTGGTCTTTTCGGCGACAAAGCGGGTTTTATTGATAACGTGTGAAACCGTCGTAGTCGAAACGCCCGCGAGACGCGCGACATCTTTAATCGTTGCCATCTTAATTCTTCTATATTGTGAAGCCTTGGGATCGTTACTCGCGACCTTACAGAAAAACGCCGCTGTAACGCAGCGGCGATGTCTTTCACAATCCCGGCTCATTAGACGGTTGCGAAGGTAACGAATCCGATTTCATCCATTCTCATAGTTAATCGGTTGCGATCTCAGTTTACTTAGGTTGCTGCTCAGTCGCAATTGGTCTGATGAGCAAGCCATCATCAACAGGTGGTTTTGTGACCCAGCTATGCTCTTGGAGAGTGATATTATTCTCTTCACTGTCGACAACCTTGTTATTAGGTCACTATCAGTGGGCAAGTATGCGTTGGGTGTGTCATTACTGTCAGTGGGTGTTGATAAATCTCAGTCATCTGGTGGTGAGTAAAGCATTGCCAAGGCGTTCCCGAGAGAACCATTTCGCCTTGCTTCATAAAGTACAGATGATCCGCATAGCGACTGGCTAGGTTAAGGTCATGAAGAACAATGATCACCGTCATGCCTTGATCAACCAGTGCTCGGCACCGCATTAGTGTTTGGTGCTGGTGACTAATATCAAGAGCAGATGTCGGCTCATCAAGCATCATCATGGCGCGAGTCGGTTCCGTGTGCGCCAATTGCATGGAAATACGCGCCATATGGACTCGCTGCTTTTCACCGCCTGACAGTGTGGGGTAGGGACGATGGGCAAGATGAGATATATGCCACTGGCGTAACTGCGCTTCGGCTAACGCTTGGATTTGTTTACGGTTTGCTTTCAATGGTGTGCCGCCCATTTCAACAACTTCTCTAACCGTAAAAGCAAAGGTTAACCCACTGGTTTGCGGCAAAAAAGCAACCTGTCTCGCGAATGCGTCGCGAGGCCATGCCTCTCTGGACGCTGACCAAAATGATACGTCGCCTTGTTGGTGTTGCTCACTCATTAGCTGTTTAAGTAAGGTGCTTTTTCCTGCTCCGTTCGGACCGAGTAAGACATGTAACTGTCCACTTTGAAACGCGACATTGATGTCGCGAAGCAGTGGGCGTTGGCCAAGGGTGTAATGAAGGTGTTGAACATGAAGCGCAATACGAGCCATTAGTGTACCATTGTTTGTCGTTGCTGAATAAGCAGCCAAATAAAAAAGGGGGCGCCCATCAAAGCGGTAATGATGCCGACTGGCAACTCCGCTGGTGCGACAATCACTCGGGCAATAATATCGGCAAGCGTAAGCAGAAGTGCGCCTAATACCGCCGATAAAGGGATGAGCATACGATGATCGGGTCCAGCGAGCAGGCGACCAATATGCGGTACCACTAAGCCAATAAACCCTATTAATCCCGCAGCACTGACGGATATTCCCATCCCGGCAGCGGTTGCAATGATCAGTAAGCGTTTTAGTCGGTGAATATCGATCCCTAAATACGCAGCTTCGTTTTCACCGAGCAATAAAGCATTCAGCTGATGAGCCCGACAATAAGAAAATACCGTGAGGGCGACAGCCGCTACGCCAGTTAAACCGATTTGCCCCCAACTCGCGCCGGTTAGGGAGCCCATCGACCACAGCGCGATATCGCGTAGGGTTTGGTTGTCGGCTACATAATTGATCATCCCTAACGCCGCGCCTGATAGCGCACTGATAGCGATACCGGCTAATAGCATGACGGTCACGGACGTGCCCATCGCGGTGGTGCCGATTCGGTATACAAATAGCGTCGCTAAAAGCGCACCGAAAAAAGCGAATAAAGGCACGGATAGGTGAAAGGCCAAATTTATACTGCCAAATGACAATAACAACAGCCCCAATGCCCCGCCGAGAGATGCGCCCCCAGAGACACCGATAATCCCAGGATCAGCGAGAGGATTCCGAAATAGCCCTTGCATCAAAGCACCGCAAACAGCGAGCAAAGCGCCCACAAATAAGCAAAGCAGCGTACGAGGCAGCCTGACTTGCTGGACGATAGCGAGTACATGAGGCGCGAGCTGATCTTGCCAAGGCGTTAAACTTTGTAGACTGACCAGCCAACCTAGCTGCCATTGACCAACTGCAATCGAGGTCACTGATACGGCAAGCAACAGAATGAGCAACGCGGGAAAGAGTCGCTGATAAGGGGGCTGTATCTGCAATGACATCACTGATTACGCTCGATTAGCTGTGATTGTACACGAAGCGCCTCATCTAGCGTTTTCAGGCTCAAGCCGCCAACTAATACACTGCCATCAATCGCGAGGATCTTGTTTTGCTGAAATGCTTGGGTTTTTTCCAACAAGGGGACGGCATTGGCAAGTCCCGTTAGGCCGCCCAATTGGTCCAAAGAACGTTGCATCACCAGAATAAAGTCAGGGTTGAAACCGAGCAGCGCCTCGGGTGACAGGGGCTTATAACTGGTAACCGTATTGGCGGCCGGATTCGTCGCGCCGATAAGCTCAATGAGCGTATTGGGTGTTGTATTCGCACCGGCAATACTTGCGGGACGACCTTGGTGGACGAGCAAGAAAATCCCCTGTTGGGTCGATGTCAAGGCATGACGTTTGAGTTGCGCACGTTTTTCATCGACGGCACGGAGCAGGGGAGCCGCTTCACTTTGTTTGTCTGTGAGGTTGGCGACTTGGGTTATGCGCTGCTTCAGTGCCGCGACCGTCGGTGCACTCGGTAGCGTAACCACCTCAACCCCGGCATTGTCGAGCTTTGTTAACACAGGTTTGGGGCCCATTTCGTCAGAGCCCAATAAAAGCGTGGGTGATAATGAGAGCACCCCCTCCACCGCTAGCTGACGATGATAGCCGATATTGGGAACATCTTTACTATCGATCTGGCTCGTGGCGTCAATCCCCACAACTTGTTTTTCTGCTCCAAGCTCAATCAGTAGATCAGTGACGCTTGCCCCCGCGCTCACTATACGTGGCGATGCAAAAATCGAAAATGAAGCGAGTGTCATCGTCAGGGCAAGCAGTCGAACAGCAGCGGTTGCCATGTTTTATCCTTATTTTTCAGAGTCAGTCGTGTCTAGAGGTTTATGTGCTGGTTAGATCGTCACACCGTGTGACATTAACGGGGACAATATATTACTCAATACAAACAAGATCAATTATCGTTTGCATTCCTGTTATCGATCAATAGAATTATCTTCAAATGATGATAAGTCGCATTTGCAGTAAGGCATAGAGAACCGTTATGAAAACCAGAAAGGATATTTGGACAGTAAAGCATAGCCACCGTGTCGCCCTGGCAGTCGGTGCCGTGTTGAGTACGATGAGTGTTGCGCCTCAGGCCGTCGCTGAGAGTGCCGCTAACCAGTCTAAAGAGGCGAACCCTGTAGAGACGCTCTCTGTCTACGGAAGCCGTATGGACACACAAAAAGCGAACGCTGGTGTGGCCGTGAGTACCGTATCATTGGAGGAGATAGAGAAACGGCAGGGAAGTAACGTTACCGACTTAATCCGTCACTTACCTAATGTGTCTGTGCTGGGCGGTGGGCGTGATGTGGCTCAATCTGTGACTATTCGTGGACTAAGCAGTGACAACGGCCGCGTCATCCAGTTAGTTGATGGCACCCGCCAGAATTTCTCGGTCGGCCATCGCTCTAGCCTATTCATCGATCCTGAGTTACTCCGTTCAGTCGACGTGGTCCGTGGCCCTTCCAGTACCTTGTGGGGATCCGGTGCACTAGGCGGTGTATTCGCCCAAAACACCAAATCAGCCAGCGATTTTCTTTCTGGCAGTCAGACCTTAGGTGGTTACCTTAAGCAAGGTTTCCATAGCAACGATAATGCTTCACGCACCAGCGGCGCGGTATTTGGTCGCACGGAGAAGGTTGATTGGCTGGTACAAAGTTACTACAACGATAGTGATGATAATCAATTAGGCAATGGCAAAACCTTGTCTTATTCAGCCGAGCGAGAAAAAGGCGGGTTTGCCAAACTGGTGTTTACGCCTTCTTTGGATCACCAGTGGACGTTCACTGCTCGTCAAGGCGAACTTGATGATATGTCTCCATCAAATCCCTCAGTCAAAGAGCCGTCAGGTTCTTATCCGTTAGTATACCGTGAAACAAGGGACCAGAGCCTTTCCGTTGCCTACGATTATAGCCCCGCCAGTCATTGGGTCGATATTAACTCTCAGTTGTATTTCAATAATACTGAGATGAAAGAGCACCGTGTTGCATCGCAAGAACGTGACAATAATGAGACCCAAACCATAGGCTTCTCTATCACGAATACGTCCAACATAAAAAATATCGATTTAATTACAGGTCTGGATTTATATCGCGATAGTTATGAAACAAAACGTGATGACAGTAGTGCACCTGGAGAGCGTCCAGCAGGACAAGATGCAAATGCAGAAAGTATAGGGGCGTTTGGTCAAATAAATATTCCTGTATTCGACCAGCTTCGTTGGCAAGCGGGTGTTCGATTTGACTCATACCAAGGTGAAGATAATCGACCGACATCACTGGATAGTGAGAGCCGCGATCATGCATGGTCCCCATCGACGGCATTGACATGGAATGCAACCGAACAGCTAGCATTGACTGCCAGCTATCGCGAAGCTTTTCGCGCACCGAGCTTAGAAGAAATGTATGCCAGTGGTACTCATTTTACTACTCACATGGGGATTAACCAATTTGTCCCTAATCCGGACTTGAAACCCGAGCACAGTGCCAACAAAGAATTAGCCATCACGTACCGATTTACTCCGACGAGCTATGTCGATAACGCCTATGTTGATGCGCGCCTGTTCCGTAACGATGTTGACGATTTTATTGATATGAACGTTGACTTCATGGGCGGCACAACAACGCGCGAAAACGTTCAAGATGCCAAACTTGAAGGCATCGAGCTAAGCCTTCATCACCAACTCGGTGGTTTTACCAATAATCTAAGCTACAGCCAAACTGAAGGGAAAGACAAAGAGACCGGCAGTTACCTCGATAACATCCCAGCCCACAAGTTTGTCGCAGAAACCGACTATGCGCTGGCGACGTTACCAGTGAGTATTGGCGGTCGAGTCTCTCATTATGCCGAACAAACCGACACTAACGATGCCAAAACTTATGACGGCTACACCTTGTGGGATGTGTATGCAAGCTATAGCCCTAATGGCGCGTGGGATGGTGTGAAGTTCGATCTCGCGATCGATAACTTGACCGACGAACAATATACCCGAGCCTGGGCGCAAGTAGCCTCTCCTGGGCGTGATATTAAACTCAATGTTCGTTACCAATTTTAATCAAACACATACAAAGGGCAGGTAAACGCCTGCCCGAACGGATAGCACCTATCACAATACAAATAGGCTGGGAGTGATCAATGACAACCACTACGTTAACGGAACAGGTCAGCGCGCTACTGAACGACAATGCCTCGATGCTGCCTGCCGATATGGCAGCAACGCTAGGTGTGAGTGAGGGGGAAGTGGTACGCGCCATGCCCGCAAATTATCAAACTTGGGTCGATGGGCAACATGCTGAAACCGTGCTCATGAAGGTGGCCGAATGGGGTGGCCCAGTCACGGCGATTGTGCATTCCGGCGGCTCGATCTTTGAAGTAAAAGCGCCGTTTCCCAAAGGGAAAATCGCTTACGGCTATTACAACTTAATGGGTAAGCCCGGCGAGATGCATGGGCACCTAAAGTTAGAGCGCATGGCGGGCATTGCTTTTGTCAGCAAGCCCTTTCGCGGCAAGACAACCCATTACATCGGCTTTTTTACCGAACAAGGCGATTCGATTTTTAAGATTTATCTCGGGCGTGACGAAAAACGTCAGCTTCTCGACCATCAGATTGATGCCTTTAATCAGCTAAAAACGCAGTTAGCGACCTCACCACAAACAGACCTGGAGCAATAATTATGGATCAAGCGACGAAACAACAACGCCTACAAAACCGCCTTGGCCCTGAAATTAAAGAATTTCGCGAAAACTGCCGGACGTTACAATTGGCGACCGTGGACGCACAAGGTAAACCCAATGTCAGTTATGCGCCCTTTATTCAGCGTGAAGATGGCTTTTATATCCTCATCAGTGAAATTGCCCGTCACGCACGCAATCTGCAAGAAAACCCCAACCTGTCGTTGATGATGATCGAAGATGAAGGGAGCGCGAAACAGATTTTTGCCCGGCAACGTCTTAGCTTTGACGCACGAGCTGAAATGGTGGAACGTAATACCGGTGCTTGGCAAGCCGGTATTGATGCGTTGAAAGCCCGTTTTGGCGATATCATTGAAAGTCTAAGTGGGTTAGAAGATTTTCGTTTGTTCCGTTTGGTGCCGGAAAATGGTTTATATGTCAAAGGATTCGGTCAAGCGTTCCAAGTAGGCAATGATGATCTGGTTGATATGGTGCACCTTGACCAAGGACACCGCAAAGTCGGCAGTGATCAAGACATCCAATCGACCGACGAAGTAGCGGTCAACAGCTAATCGTTGCGATCTCTATGTCATCATTCACGGCAATGCCTTGTGCATTGCCGTTTTTGTCGTGCGCGGGCCAGTAACAACCGATCATTGAATATGGTAAAGTGGCATCTTATGCCAATGTGATAACGAACAACACCATGAACTATATCCCTTTATCTGACTATAAGCGCAAGTGGATCTTTACCCATCAATCATTACCGATTGCGGAAAGCGATCTTGCCGAGATTAGACCCATGACAGAGACGCGCGCGGCGCAGTTGTGGCAAGAATTTATCAGTAAAGACAGCCCAACCCCGGATCATTTTGGCAAGCAAGATTGGCCAACCCATCAAAGTGTTTGGACCCAGCGGCTGGTTTGGCAGCAAGCCTGGGATGATGACGGTGACCTTCCTGATGAGTTTCTCGCTCACTTTCCATGGGAAGACAACATCACGGTCTACTTTTGTTATGACAAACACAATATCGTAGAAACGCACTGGGGGGTGTTTAAACGGTATTGGAAAAACTTTCTGTTCTACGACGATAAGCCTATTTTACTGGGGCGTCGGCGTAAGGAAGTGGCGATGTTTGAGCAATCAGGGGAAGTGGTAATTGGCAAGCGTGACTGACCTTAAGTTATCAGTGATGGTGCCGTTATAAGTGATAGCAAGGCGTCATTGTCACAGTAGACATGGTTTTATGGCGCAAACCTTTGGGTAAGTAGCCTTAGAGAGAAGAGTGGTATTCGGTGCACAGCGTAGGAAGAAGCGATGATTAGGATAATGGCAGCGGTGTGCTTATCGACCTTGTTGGCCGGTTGCTCACTGCCAAAAATGTCGGACTTATGGCGCAATTACAGCACCATTGGCCTCAACGAAGCACTGCGTGGCGCGCAACAAGATCTTATCCATTGCCGCTATAATAAAACACTTGATACGGCGCAGCGTTATACCGTGATTGGTACGGCGCGAGAGAAAACACGTGCGTTTGAGCTAATGGGCATTGTCTACAGCGAACAAGAGAACAGCGCTGAGTTTGATCATACCTTGCAGCGCTTTTTGTTTTCAGAGCCGGGACGGGCAACGACGGCCTCTCAGGTGCAGATGCAATGGCGCCAAGCCCAAATTGATATTGAACATCAACGCGAGGCTGTATTGAGTCAAACTCATTGCCTGCAATCGACCGACTCACCCAAAACAGGACCGCTAAAATAGCGCGAATATGACATTGAATCGTAGTTAATCAAATTAAAAAGGCAGCCACCGTAACCTGGCTGCCTTTTTATTGTTCGAAACGTACTGACACTTAGGCTTTGAGAATACTCTCTGCCAGGGTCATCAGGCGTGGGTAGGCAAACTCGCTTTCTTTGGCGATTTCACCCTGTTCCGCCAACACTTCTTGCAAAATATCCGTGGTGGTGAGCGGATTGGCCAACACGACACGGAAAACCGTGGTGGTGCGTCGTTGCCATTGTTCTGGGGTGAGGCGCGTGCGGGAGACAAAGGTTTTGCCTGATTCGCGCTGGCGCTTTTGAATGAACTTGGTTAAGTCGTTAAGCAAATTATGCATCAACTCAACTTGCTCTTCACTGGCCACAGCCAGTGCGGTTTGTACTTTGGCAGGGACAAAGCGGTAGGTGAGTAGGCACAACTCGGGTACCGAGATCAGCTCAAAATCTGAATGGGCAGTGATCATGTCTGCAAACGTCGCCGCTTTATCAATACTTTGATCAATCAACAACTCATAACCGCGGCGAGAGATAATGTTCATACAAGCAAACACCAACATTGCCATGCCACTGCGAGAGCCCTCGAGTGTGTGACTGCCCAGATCTTTTGCTCCTTTACGGAGAATATACTCGGCGTGGTGCTCGATGGATGCGACCACGGACGGATCTTTAAACAGCACCATCCCCGCGCCCATAGGGACATAAAGTTGTTTGTGCGCATCAATGGTGACAGAGTCGGCACGTTCAATCCCACTCAGTTTATGGCGCTGGTTATTCGACATTAACGTCGCGCCGCCCCACGCTGCGTCAACGTGGAAGTGAATGCCCTCACGCTCCGCAATAT
Source organism: Salinivibrio sp. HTSP (assembly GCF_003390965.1). Lineage (NCBI taxonomy): Bacteria > Pseudomonadati > Pseudomonadota > Gammaproteobacteria > Vibrionales > Vibrionaceae > Salinivibrio > Salinivibrio sp. HTSP. The sequence continues at coordinate 164,000 of NZ_PXUD01000013.1, read as the reverse complement.
CCGCCAATGCGTTGAGTGGGTCGATACTGCCGGTTTCTGTGGTGCCCGCGACACCCACGATGGCGACCGGTTTAATGTTGTCTCGATTCAGTTGCGAAATGGTGTCTTCGAGTGCATCAATACATATGCGATTTTGGCTATCCGCAGGCACCGAGATCAGTTGGTCGCGACCAATCCCCAGCACATCAGCCGCCTTACCCAATGAATAATGACCACGCTCTGACACCAAGATAGCGAGATCGCGATAGCCGTAGTGGCGCATCGCGCCAAACAAGCCAGCCTTGTTGATGCCAGGAAACTCTCCGTCAGGCTTGAGGACGTTATTTCGCGCGACCCATAAAGCGGTGATATTCGCCACTGTGCCACCTGAGCAAAAAGCACCGAGTGAATGGTTGGCGCTGTGCATCCAACTCTGATAGAAGGCGTCGTCTTGCTGATAAATCAGGTTATGCAACATGCCAAGCACTTGCCGTTCAAGCGGTGTAAACGCTTTAGAGGTTTCAATTTTGACCGTATTTTGGTTGAGGCCAATCATGATTTTAGACAGTGGCATCAAAAAATAGGGCAGTGCAGAGGTCATGTGGCCGATAAATCGCGGTGAAGCGGTATGTACTGATTGAGCAACGAGTTTCTCGAGCAGAAACTGCGTATGATCAGAGACAAAACTGGGATTTTCAGGGATGGCCGGGTCGCTAAAATCGCGCTCAATATCAGCGAGCGATCGCTCGGTGGCAGTAATATGGTTTTGTAAAAACCGGTTTAGATTCTGAGAGATCGCTTGCTCAATTTGGCTGAGCGTTGAATCTGGGGCTTCGGGGACAGTAAAAATCCGGTGCAAGGTTTCCGGTGTGGCGTCCGCGGCTTTATTGTGTGTTGCCATGACGTTCTTCTTATATCTGCTTGGCTGTCCAAATAGTGACCCTCTCAAGCGCATTGAGACTAGGGTCACGATCACTGACTGAAATTAGGCCTCAACATAGCAAAAAAAAGCCAGAGCATCAGGCTTTTTTTGCTGAAGGATGACAGCTGAAACAGCGCACGCGATAGAGAGTAGAGTTGATAAGAGGAGCCAGCGATTGCTGGCTCTTACATGAGAGCGTGTTTACTGACACTGACGTTGGTTAATACTGTTCATTTGGTCATTATACTGATTGAGCGCCTTGTCAATCTCTTTTGGATGGCTTAGCAGATCAGCCAGTGCACTGCGAAGGGTATAGTTTCCGTCCATGGCTTCGCCTTGGCGAAAGTTAAACACTTTTTCAGCCAGCGTTGAGGGTGGCAATGAGCTTTGCGCGAGCGTTTTTACGTCTTCTTGACTTAGTTTTAGCCAAGACTCCACCGGCGCTTCCAAATTGAGCTTGGCACTGTCATTTTCTAGATAATAATCAAAAGCTTGTGCATTGAGATTGAAGTGATTTTTTCGGCCTTTCAAGAACCACGCGGCGACCTCATCCAGTGTCGGATCTTTTTTTACTGTCATATCGACCAGCGCTTGGTACCAATTGATCGATGCATCCACATAATCATGATATTTGGCCGAATAACAGTCTGCATTTTTGATAGGGGCAGCGTTTGACATTATTGGCAATAGTGCCGCGACCAGTGCAAGGGCATAGCGTTTCATAACATTATCCTAATCGTTATCGTGTTTGCGCTTTATGATTATACGCACTAACCGTGTGCGGGGCGCAAACAATGAGGTTTGGGCATCTTTGTGAATGATAAAACGCGGATATTGTAGAACGAGCCAGTGACAAAGTTAAATAACACATTGATATAAAAAGCCCTGTAGCAGAAAAGCTGTGACATCACGCTCAGTTAGCGCGTGACATGCCTTGCTGGTTCGACAATACCGACAGCCACTGGCGGGTAAATTCGGCAAAACCAAACCCTCCCGGCGCATCCGTGATCCAAGTTGGCGCGGTGGTCAATGCTGGAAGGTGAGGAGAAATATTCGCAACGCCGACGCTCAGAGGAAAGTGGGCAAACATGTCACTGTCGTTCGGTGAATCGCCAATAAACGCCGCGCGTTGCTGAGCCTGCCCACCAGTGACATTGTAACGCTCTAACCATGCTTGCGCTGCGCGTCGCTTACTATGGGTACCGAACCAAGCATTAATGTGAATCGAGCTGGCTGTTGCATTAATACCTTGTCCATGAAACTCGGCGAGCAATGCATTGATCTCATCGGTGGATGCACGTGACGTATGCTGGCCAATATCAACCGCTACTTCACAAAGGCGATAAGGCTGATCCGCAGCAAGTGCGCGATCTGGATAGCGCTGAAGTAAGCGGTTTACCCAGTCCACGAGGGCGGCTTGTTGTTGGCGAGCGGCTTGATTGATTTTCGTGAAGCGCTGACCGTTTTCTTGCCATAGGATCACCCCACCGTTTTCGCTGATCACCGTATCAACGGGCCACGCGTTAATCATGTGATCGCCCCAGCCAGCGCACGCGCCAGTAACAGGGACAACGTGAATGCCGGCTTCACGGAGATCGGCCATCGCCTTCAGGGTTTGCCAGGGCAGCTCACCTTTCCATGTCAAGGTGTCATCCACGTCAGTAAATAGCCATTGCACGTCACGCCAGCGTGTGGCGTGATCATGCATTGACGAGATGGGCAAACACTGATTCGGCATAGGTGTCGCGATCCTCGTTAATTAAATAGCCGCCACATGGCGATGATTAACCTGACGCAAATTAAGAGTCAGTCGTTTCCCTTGTTCATTGTCAAATACGTGGAGGTCGTCAGGGGAAATCGTCAAGGGAAGTTTATCGCCTTCAACAACCTTACTGTGCCCCTCTAAACGCAGTGTGATGAAGCTATCGGTATCGGTTATATGACCATAAACCAGCAAATCAGCCCCTAAAGACTCGGTCAAGGTGACTGCAAGCGTAAAACTGGCCTGATCGGCCGATACCACTTTTAAATGCTCGGGCCGCAACCCGACGGACACGGATTGTGTATCAACGTCCTGACACGCCGCCAAAACGTGTTTACCTATCGAGAGGACATCACCGTCGATTTGACCCTCGACAATATTCATCGCTGGAGAGCCAATAAACGTGGCGACAAACAAGCTAGCCGGTGCATCGTAAACGTCTAACGGTGTACCAATTTGCTCAACGTTACCACCATTCAATACCACTAAGCGGTCCGCGAGGGTCATCGCTTCAACTTGGTCGTGGGTAACATAAACGGCAGTGGTATTCAGCTTCCTTTGCAAACTTTTGATTTCTAAACGCATTTGTACACGTAGTTTAGCATCAAGGTTGGATAACGGCTCATCAAAGAGAAAAACCTTGGGACGACGCACAATTGCACGGCCCATTGCCACCCGTTGTCGCTGTCCACCGGACAACTGATTGGGCCGTCTGTCGAGTAGGTGTTCTAGCTCGAGCATCGTCGCAACCTCGGTCACAAGCTGTTGAATGGTCGCTTTGGGTGTCCCGCGGTTTTTAAGGCCATAGGCCATATTGTCGAATACACTCATGTGTGGATAGAGCGCATAGTTTTGAAACACCATGGCAATATCGCGTTCGCCGGGCTCAAGATCATTCACTTTTTTATCGTCAATGACCAATTGGCCGCTGGAAATCGCCTCGAGGCCGGCAATCATGCGCAGTAAGGTTGATTTGCCACAGCCGCTGGGCCCCACCAACACAATCATTTCGCCATCTTTCACTGATAAGTCGACGCCGTGAATGGCTTTAAACCCATTAGGGTAGGTCTTTGCCATTTGTTCTAGGGTTACCGTTGCCATTTACTTCTCCGTTTCCACTAAGCCTTTCACAAAGAGTTTTTGCATGCCAAGCACCACGAGTACGGGTGGTAGCATGGCCATTAGGGTTGTTGCCATTACGCGATTCCATTCCACTTCACCGTCGCCGACCGACAGCATGCGCTGAATACTCATCACAATGGTGTAATACTCATCATCCGTGGTGATCAATATCGGCCAAAGGTACTGGTTCCAACCGTATATGAAGGTGATCACAAACAGCGCGGCGATATTGGTACGCGAGAGAGGGAGCAGGATGTCTTTGAAAAACTTGAACGGGCCCGCGCCATCAATCCGCGCGGCTTCAAGCATTTCGCCAGGGACCGTCATAAAAAACTGACGGAACAAAAAGGTCGCGGTAGCACTGGCGATGAGTGGAATGGTCAGTCCCGACATCGAGTTGAGCATGTTCAGGTCGGCAATGACCTGGAACGTAGGCATAATGCGCACCTCCACGGGCAGCATCAGGGTCATAAAAATCACCCAAAATGCCAACATCCGACCCGGAAAGCGAAAATACACCACCGCATAGGCCGATAAAATAGAAATAGCCAGTTTGCCGATCGATATACCCATCGCCATTAAAAATGAATTCCACAGCATGCCGGCCACGGAAATATTTAACTCTCGGGATGTCCCTTCGGTTAATACCTCTTTGAACACAGATAAGCCTTTGTCACCAAACCATAACGGCGTGACACCACTGACAAAGGCGCTGCTGTCATGGGTCGCAGCGGTTAACGCTAGCCACACAGGGAGTGCAACCGAGGCCACCCCTAAAATCAACACCAAATGCGAGAACACAGTAAGCCAAGGGCGACGTTCAACCATTAGTAAGCCACCTTCTTTTCAACATATTTAAACTGAATCACGGTTAATGCGCCCACGAGGATCATCAACACCACGGATTGCGCGGCGGATGATCCCATATTGAGGCCGACAAAGCCGTCTGCATACACTTTATAAACCAGCGTCGTGGTGGATTGCCCGGGCCCACCTTGTGTCATGGCATGAATCACCCCAAAGGTTTCGAAAAAGGCGTACACCAAGTTCACGACCAATAGGAAAAAAGAGGTCGGAGAGAGCAATGGGAAAATGATGGTAAAAAAGCGTTTTACCGGTCCGGCGCCGTCGATGGCTGCCGCTTCCACCAATGAGCGTGGGATGGATTGTAGCCCGGCGAGGAAGAAGAGGAAGTTGTAGCTAATCTGCTTCCATGTGGCGGCAATGATCACCATGGTCATGGCATCGCCAGAATGGATAAACGGATTCCAGTCTAAACCCATGGCTTTTAGCGCATGGGCCAATACACCGACAGTGGGATTGAACATGAATAACCACAGCACCCCTGCGACAGCGGGAGCGACGGCGTAGGGCCATACCAATAGCGTTTTATAGCCTGCCGCCCCTTTAATGACTCGATCGGCCATCACCGCCAGCACAAGCGCCGATAGCAGTGCGATGCCTGCAACAGAAAAACTAAATAATAAGGTGGTCAAAAAAGAGCGATAATAGCTGGCGTCTCCCAGCAACTCAGTGAAGTTTTCGCCACCGACAAACTCGGTACTGAGACCGAATGGATCTTCCAACAAGGTGGATTGCCATACTGCCTGCGCCGCTGGCCAGATAAAAAAGATAAAGGTGATCAGCAATTGAGGCGCGAGTAGTAAAATGGGAAACGCACAATGATTAAATGTGGGTTTATTGGACATAGGCTTTCTCAAAAAGTGGAGCGGCAGTTTATACCGCTCCGTCATACAACAAGGTTTTTTATGGAAGGAATTAACTGTCTATTGATTAGCTTTCGCAAACTTTGAAAGCAAGCCATTAGCGCGCTCAACGGCTTCATCCAGCGCTTCTTGAGCCGATTGATCGCCGGACCATACAGTCTCAAGCTCTTCGTTAATCACGTCACGGATTTGCACGAAGTTACCTAAGCGGATCCCTTTCGAAGCAGGCGTTGGTTCGACCTCGGTCATCTGCTTAATTGCGATGTCCGTGCCTGGGTTTTTGGCATAAAAGCCTTGCTTCTTGCTTAGCTCATAGGCGTCGTGGGTAATGGGTAAGTAACCGGTGAACTGGTGCCAGTCGGCTTGGATTTCAGGTTGAGACAAGAAGGAGAAGAACTGGGCGACGCCTTTATACTCTTCTGACTCGTGGCCTTGTAGAACCCAAAGCGTTGCGCCACCGATGATGGTATTTCTTGGCTGCTCAACGGCTTTGTCCCAGTAAGGGAGTTTCGCCACACCAAACTCGAAATCTTTCACGCTTTCACGCACACCGGCATAAGACGCTGACGAGTTCATATACATGGCACATTCACCACTGTAGAACAGCGGAGCACTGTCAGAGCGGCGACCGCCATATTCAAAAATGCCAGCCTGTTGCCAATCCGCCATTTTGGCAATGTGATCCACAAACGGAGACTGGTTAATCAGCATCTTGTTATCGACACTGCTAAAGCCATTGTCATTGGTGGCAATGGGGGCATTGTGGCGAGCGCCGAGGTTTTCAATTTGTACCCAAGATTGCCAACCAGTCGTGAAGCCGCACTGAGCACCATTGGCAAGCAGTTTCTCAGATACTTGCTCAACCTCTTCCCAGGTTTTGGGAGGATTAACGCCAGCTTTAGCAAATAGGTCTTTGTTGTAATACAACACGGGCGTTGAGCTATTAAACGGCATCGACAGCATATTGCCATCTTCATCTGAATAATAACCCGTGACAGAAGAGAGGTAGTCAGATTGGTCAAACGGGACGTTAGCATTTTCCATCAGCTCATAGACAGGGTACACCGCTCCTTTTGCTGACATCATGGTCGCGGTGCCGACTTCAAACACCTGGACGATATGAGGTTGCTTGTTGGCGCGGAATGCCGATACGGCGCCTGTCATGGTTTCGGTATAGTTACCCTTGTAGACGGGTTTGACGGAATAGTCATCCTGACTGGCATTGAACTTCTCGGCAATTTCATTCACTTTTTCGCCAAGATTTCCGCCCATTGCGTGCCACCATTCGATTTCGGTTGTCGCGTTGGCAGAAAAAGAGGCCAGCAACAGGGCCGAAGAAAGCGCGGTTAAGCGTTGGGTTTTCATGCGTCACTCCTTTTGAGGATTGGGTAATGTTCATTCGGCAACTTAATGAACAAAAATGAACATAATATGAACCCAAACGAAAAGGGAGATGACAATTGTATGACTTTTGACCGCCGTCTCATGTTGTGTGAAAAAAATGTTAAATAGAGCGTGTTTTGATGATGAAAATGCTGTAACCGCAACCACTTATTCGTAAAAACACTGTCATAGTTACGCGAGACAATACGGTGAACGCTGTCCTACAATACCCGAATGACCGATTGAAATGAGACTGTTCAAATGAAAATCGCACCACAACAATTATGCGGGCATCGAGGTGTCGCCGCTCATGCACCAGAGAATACGTTAGCGTCTATTTCAAAGGTGCGAGAGATGGGATTAAGCTGGGTGGAGGTCGATGTGCAATTGACCCGAGACGGGGTGCCCGTGGTGTTTCATGACCACACTTTGTTACGTTGCACGAATGGGACAGGGGCGCTAAAAGATACCGCCTTGGCAGACTTGCAGCAGCTTGATGCAGGCGGACATTTTTCACCCGTGTTTGGGTATGAAAGGGTACCCACGCTCGCGGCCGTTTTAGCCCAAGCGCACCGTGATGCACTTCATATCAACCTTGAGATAAAAACCTACCCGGATAGCGATATTCCTGCCTTATGCCGCGCGATATTTGCTTGCTTGTCGGCAAGCCCTATCAGCACCGAGAAGGTATTAGTCTCGTCTTTTTCTCTTGAAGCACTCGCGATTGTTCGTGATGAAATGCCTGAGTTAGCGCGGGCGATTTTATGGGAAACGATCCCTGACAATTGGCATGAGTTTCGGGACTTAGCGACGTTTAGTATTCACTGCAACTATCGCCACCTCACGCAAGACAAAGCGAAATCCGTGAAAGAATCAGGTTTAGTATTGAAGTGTTATACCCCTAATGAGCCAGCTGAAGTTGACACGTTATGGGCTTGGGGCGTAGATATGATGATCACCGACGACCCGGGCAAATACTTAACACACCCGTGCTAACACAGGGTTAAACGACTCGGTCGATGAGCGGTCGAGCATTTTCTGATAGCAAGGAGCATACGTGCCACAAGAGGCAGAGTTAAATTGGCGTCAGCGCGAAATATTAGCGCAATTAGCAAAAACAGAGCACCTAGAAACGGATGATTTAGCCACGCAGTTTTCGGTTACGACGCAGACGATTCGTCGTGATATTAATCAGCTTTGTGCGCTGGGCTTAGCTCGACGTCACCATGGTGGCATTAATATGCCCTCTGCGCATGTCAATAGCGATTACCAGCGCCGTTTGCAACGGCACAGTGGTGTGAAAACGGCGATTGCACGGGCCGTGGCCGAGCACATTCCTGAGGGGGCGACAGTGATGCTCGGGATAGGGACCACGGTTTCTGCGATTGCTGAGCAGCTCTTAACAAGACGCAACCTTCGCGTGATCACCAATAACGTCCAGATCGCGCACATTTTGGGGGCGAACCCCGACCTTGATATTTGGCTGGCAGGGGGGAAGTTGCGCGCCAATGACCAAGACATGGTTGGCCACTCAGTGCTTCAGTTCCTGTCCCGTTTCCAACCGGATATCGCCATTATCGGCTGTGCGGCGGTCAATGAAGAGGGATGGGTGTGTGAGTTTTCACCCGATGAAGCAGATGTCAGTGACACCATGCTTAGCGCGGCGAGTGCGCGCTGGTTGGTGGCAGATGGGTCAAAGTGGCAGCGCAGCGCACCGGTGAAAGTGACAACCTTAAGTCAGTTCGACTATGTGTTCACTAACGATGTACTGAGCAACTATTCGACGCTGCCGCCAGATATCGCTTTTATTCCTTGTGACTAGCGCGATCCCAGCCCTACGCAAGCGCCAATTACCGGTTGAGAAGGGCTGGCTATACCTGTGTGGCGATAAACCATAGCGGGGATCACGCTTGCGCGGATAAAATCGCGCGATACAGTGCCTCGGTGGCTTCACGCGGCGTTTGCTCAGGGTTATAGAAGAACTCATTAATCACATCGAACACCGCGCTTTGTACATAACGTGTTGTAGAAAGACCGTGTGACATGCTGGGGCTTAAGGTGCCATTCTCTTGCGCATAAATAAACGCATCACGCGATTGCTGTGCACATCGGTCCCCCTGGGGGAGGGGTACATCAAACCGAATAGGCAACGAGCCTTTGTAACGGTTAAAGTCACGCTGGAACTGTGGTGTGAGTAGGTACGAGGCCATGTCTGTTTGGCTTTGTCGCTCACTTTGATTATTGGGTTTGAAAAACACAAAGCTGTCGACGTTGTAACTAAAGGCTTTTTTTGTTCCCGGGAAGGCGACACAGGTAAAGGCGTTGCCTTCTTGTTGGTTGGCGGCAAAAAACTCGCCTTTAGCCCAATCACCCATCACTTGCATACCCGCTTGATTTTCAATGAGCAGGCGTGTGGTGTCGCTCCAGTTGCGCCCTTGGCCTGAGTCATCCACGTATTGGCGCATCTTCGCCAACAGGGTAAAGGCTTTAACCACATCGTCACTCAGCAGCGCTTTGCGGTCAAAGTCTAAAAAGGCTCGTTGATAATCTTGTGGTCCCAACACTGATAGCGCCAAACTGTCGAAAAGTGTCGCGACCTGCCATGGCTCGCCGCCTAAGGCGAGTGGGATATAGCCTGCTTGCTGCAGTTTATCGGCGGCAGCAAAAAAGCTATCAAAGTCGGTCGGGATGTCGGCATTGGCCGCTTCAAAGGCGCTTAAGTTGACCCACAGCCAATTCACGCGGTGAATATTGATGGGCGCCGCTACATAGTTACCTTGGTACTGCATGACATCACGTAGTGGGGCAGGGATTTTATCTTCCCAGTGTTCCGCTTCCGCAATCTCATTGAGGTTGCGTAAAAAGCCTAAACGGGCCCACTCGGTGATCTCTGGCCCTTTGATTTGTGCCGCAAGGGGCGGGTTACCACTGATGGCACGGATCCTCAGGGTGTTCATCGCGCTTATCCCTGCGCGACCACCGACCGCGAAGTCTTGCCATTGATGGCCTCTTTGCTCAATACCTTCTCGCAAGACTGAGGCGGCTTTGGCTTCACCGGCAGATGTCCACCAGTGTAAAACTTCAACATCACTGGCGGACACTGCAAGGCTGTAGGTGGCAAGCATGCCACTGATGATCCAGTGAGAGAGGTATTTATTTAAGCGTGCCATTATTCTTCTACCCGCGGAAAACTGATATCAACTTGCAGGCCACCTTCACTGCGGTTACTAAGCACCATATCTCCGCCATGCGCGTGGATGATATCGCGTGCAATCCCCAAACCAAGCCCGGAACCGTCGTTATCATCGTGTAAGCGTACATAAGGGTCAAACACTGAGTCGAGCGCTTGCTCAGGAATACCTGGCCCTTCGTCAATCAGGGTAATATCTAATGTGTGTTTGGCGTCCATGACGTAAATCGTCACTTTATCGCCGTATTTCACACCATTATCAATTAAATTGGATAAGCAGCGTTTAAAGGCGAGTGGCTTGCAAGTAAACGGAGGCACCGCGTCACTTTCAATACTGACTCGGATACGGTTTTGATTGTGTGGTTCGACAATCATCGCCAAGAAATCAATGACATCAATAGCCGCCATGTTCTCATGGATATCGGTGTCTCTGACGGTTTGTACCGCGCCTTTAACCATGATTTCAAGATCATCTAAATCTTTATTGAGCTTCGCTGCTTGTACGTCGTCATTGATTAATTCTGCCCGTAAACGTAAGCGGGTGATGGGCGTTTTTAAATCATGCGACATGGAGCGGAATAAGGTCTCACGCTCACGGAGGTGGCGTTGTAAGCGACGCTGCATACGGTTAAACGCTCGTGTCACAATCGCGATTTCAGCCGCGCCTTCTTCCTTAAGCGGTGGCTGCTCGATATCGGTGCTAAATAAGTTTGCTGCTTTAGCGAGTCGTTTCAATGGTCGAGCTTGCTGGCGAATCAAGATGTAAGTAAAAAACAGTAATAGCGCAGTGATCACCACAATAAAGACCACTTGATCGGCGGTAATCAGGGTGTCGTCGAGCGTCACATAGGGCGCAGGCAACAACGCGGCGATATAGATCCACTCATCTTGTTTCAGCTCCATTTGTACCACCAAAATGGGTGGGTTTAATGGCTCTAAACTTAACGTGTGATGTGCCCAGGACTTGGGCAAGTCTTGCAATAAAATGTCGTTATTCAGCACGCGTAAGGTTTCAGGGCGCGAAAAATCAACATCAATCGTATTCAATGACGGGAGCTGCTCATGGAGAATGCCCGATACGGTGCGGGTCGCGACTTTTTTCGCCTGTGTCTCTTCAATGGGCGTGATTTCGATTTTTTCTTTGTTGAAGGAGACAAAAAACCGTGTCCCGCCCATATTCCTTAACTGGTTAAGCGCAACATGCCGGTAAGCAACGGGCAAGGATTGAAAAAAGGTGGTGGTTGAGGCAAACATGTTAGCCAAGCTCGCCGATGCGGACTCTAATCCCTCTAGCTGGGTTCGCTTTGACTGGGTATACCAGATTGACGTCGCGATCCCTTGTGCTAAGACCACGGATAGCAGCGTTAATAGCAGGGTTCTGGAAAGCAAAGAACGGGGGATCAGCTTTTCTAGCCAGTCATGATTCATATTGGATCTCAGCCACAAACATATAACCCGCACCACGCACGGTTTTAATCAAGTTCGCTTTGCCAGTATCACGTAAGCGCTGGCGTAAGCGGCTAACTTGTACATCGATGCCACGCTCTTGCGCCTGAGCATCGCGGCCTCGTGTCGCTTGGCTAATCGCATTACGATCGAGCAATTGGTGTGGGTGGTCGATAAACAACATCAGCAGGGCATAATCAGACGCCGACAACTCTATTTCCATACCAGTGACAACGTGATGCAATTGCTGGGTGGCAGGCTCAAGACGCCACTGGCCGAACCGAATCGCTTTGGGTCGGGACAAAGTCGTTTCCTGTAATTGCTGGGTGCGACGTAGTAATGCACGAATACGGGCGATCAATTGGCGCGGACTAAAGGGCTTGGCGATATAGTCATCGGCGCCTAACTCTAACCCTACAATTTGATCGGTTTCGTCTGACACGGCGGTGAGCATGATGATAGGCACACTCGAATCTTTCCGAATACTTTTGCACAGGGTAAAGCCATCATCCCCTGGAAGCATCACGTCGAGTAAAATTAAATCCGGGTATTGGACAGCCAGTTTAGTTTGCATCTCATGACCGTTTTGCGCGGTCATGACTTCGTAACCCGCTTTGGTGAGGTAAGCTTGGAGAAGCTCACGAATTTCGACATCGTCGTCGACCACTAAGATGCGTTTGGCTGAAGCCATATCGCCATTGTCCTCGTTGTTATAGTCAGTGTCCCCATTATCGGTGCTTTATCGTTGAGATGCTACAAACAAAGCCGCACTTTGTGTAAATAATCAGCGACTTGTTGATAGCCGTATTGGTGATGATGTCAGAGCAGACACCCAGGAGGGGTAAAGGTATAAAAAGGCAGATAGTGCATCGCATGACGACGCGAGAGCGTGAAAAAGACAAAGCCCTCCATTGAAGAGGGCTTTGGTTGACATCACAGTGTGTTATGAACCGTGACGCGCTATTCGCTATTCGCTATTGCTGTGCATGGCTTTACGAATACATAAAGCCGCGCCACCCCAAGTGACGGCAAAGCCGATAAGCATCATGATAATTGCGCCTGTTGTCATGCGTCTGTCTCCATATCGCGAGCAGGGGGTGTGGTGCTATTAACGATAATCCCTACCACAAGCATGGCAGCGACCAAGCCCCAACCTAGGGTCAGTAATTCGAATTGTGCGTAACCGCCGTAGCCTTCGTTGAAGGTGTCAATCAGGTTTTTCACCAAGATCACCGCCAGCATAATGGGGCTGATAAAGCGGATACAAATTTCCATCCACTGTCCCACGCTGAACTCAGAGATACGGTTAGCATATTGACGGATGTCTGATAGTTTAACCAGCCAGCCGACCAAGAGTAGCTCAAGCAAGCAGCTTGTGAGCAGTGCAACGTTGTTAACAAAGTAATCGACCAAATCTAGCAGCAACAAACCGCCGTTGGTGGCGAACGCCATTGAGACGACAAAGCCCACACCACAGACGGCTGTCGCCGCTTTTTGGCGAGTCACATTGAGTTTGTCCATGATGGATGACGTGACGGCTTCGATGATGGAAATGTGCGAACTCAAGCCAGCAACAACCAACGCCAGGAAGAACAGTGGGCCAAGAATATAAGGGATAGGGAGCAGATTAATCGCCGCGGGTAACGTGACGAACGCTAGACCAACCCCACCACTGACCACGTCGGTGATCCCTTTGCTTTGCTCCGCGGCCATATAACCAAGAATGGAGAAGATCAGCACGCCGGCGACAATCGAGAAACCACAGTTGATCAACACCGTCATCAAGGCGTTATTGTTGACGTCAGACTTTTCTGGCAAATAACTAGAATAGGCAAGCATGATGGCAAAGCCCACTGACAGTGTGAAGAAGATCTGCCCGTAGGCGGCGGACCACACACTGGCATCGGCCAATTTGCTAAAGTCAGGCGAGAACAGATAGTTTAAACCATCTAGTGCACCAGGCAGCATTACCACGCGGCCAATGAGCAACAACACCATGATAAATAGCAAAGGCATCATGATTTTGCTGGCTTTCTCTATGCCGCCTTTCACGCCACGGAAAACCGCTGCATAGGTGATAGCCCAAGCGATGATCATTGGAATCGCGATGTGCCACTGCCAATCACCCAAGCTGGTGGGAGAGTTTTCCCCGAGTTTTAGGTAATCGGAGAAGAAGAACGCGTTGGTATCCGTGCCCCAATCTTGGCCAAACGAAAAGCCAAAGTAGGAAATGGCCCAGCCAATCACGGCCACGTAGTAAATCCCGATGGTTGCCGCGATTAAAACTTGAAACCATCCCAGCCATTCAAATTTGGTATTGAGCTTGGAAAAGACCACGGGCGATGAGCCGCGCAGTTTTTTCCCTAGCCCAAATTCCATAATCATAAATGGAATACCCGCGGTGAGCATGGCGAAAAGGTATGGAATAAAAAAGGCCCCGCCACCGTTCTCATAGGCCATGTAAGGGAACCGCCAAATATTCCCTAGGCCGACTGCTGACCCCACGGCAGCCAAGATAAACCCAGCGCGTGAGCCCCATTGTTCTCTTTTCATATCTACTTACTCCTTTGCGAATCGCCTTTCTTTACGTCCATCCAAATATGCAGTGTTGTGAGGCTGCGTTTTTTGGGTCGATATGAAAGAAATAGCACATTCCCGCAATATTGATTTTTAACTTCCTGTTGCCCGAATGTTGAATTTTTTATCTAAAGCGGGCAGTCATTGCACATTAAGCACAGCGTGAGGCTAAATCAATAGCCTTAAAACCAACAAGTTAGCAAGAAAATGGGGGTTAACCTGCTATCTGTGCATATAGGCAGATATAAATCATGTCTTTTTGCGATAAAGTAGTTAAATGAGCTGTCTAAATTGTCAATAACTGGTGATTAATGGTTATTTTTTGTCGGTCGCCAATTGATGAAAAAAACAACGGGAATACGTATCGAGCCCGTGCCACAGCGCCAAAAAACATGATCTCATTAGCAGAATTTTAGGCAACAAAGACGCACACTAAACATGGTTTATACTTGTTATAGCAGCGTGATCATCTAGGAGAACATCATGAATACGACCCTCACTTATGCATTGCTGACGACAGCCTGCGCACTCGGCCTTATTTTTACATTTGCCGCCGTGGCGGTGCTGGCATAAACATCACCGAGGTGGCCGCTAGCTCGATAACGATGCCACGGCGCGCTAAGCGCTAGCACAGTATCACACGACGCGTTAGACTATGAGCTATAGCTAACTAAAAATATTCAATAAAACATAAGCATAACGCTAAGTGTGATGGTAAGGGGCGAACGTGGTAGAAACTAATCAAGCCGTGCAGCCAACGGTATTGACCGACAACGCGTTGACCGCTAGTGCACAGAGCGGGACGCGCGCGCGGCCGCAGCGCATTGCCCTAGTGCTTCAAGGGGGCGGACAACGAGGCATTTTTACAGCCGGTGTGCTAGATGCTTTTTTAACCCACCAATTTGATCCTTTTGAGCTTTATTTTGGCACCTCGGCGGGGGCGCTTAATATGAGCGCGTATGTGTGTCAGCAATATCAATATGGCTACCGCTTTATTACGCAGCTCACCACGCAAGAGCGCTTCTTCCATTTGATGAAGTATGTGCGTCGCCAGCATTACATGGACTTGGATTGGGCGCTCGATACGGCCTTGCCGGGCAAAGAAACCGCGTTAGATATGGAAGCCGCGCGGCGCCACCTGCAAAGCCGCTATGCCTACGCGTGTGCGACAGACGTTGATACATTGCAACCGGCCTTTTTCTCACTGACAGAAGACAGCTGGCCAGATGCTCTGAAAGCGACCTGTGCGATACCGCTTCTTTACCCGCACCCGGTGACTATCGGGACACACCGCTATGTCGATGGCGGTGTCACCGCGGCGATCCCGGTAAAGGAGGCGTTCGCGCGCGGGGCAGATATTATTGTGGTTGTACGTACCGAGCCTGTGATAGAGCAAGAAAAGCGCGATGACGAAAACCGCCGCTTTCTTGAGACACTGCGCGAACGCTTTGAGACGAAAAGACCGCAATTTAAGCTCTCCGACTATCTATCAAATTTTGAGTCGAAATATCGACTCGCCCGCTTTGAAACCTTCCAGAAAGAGCTGAGTAAGCAGCTCGGGGAACTATCAGAGCGCTATAAGTCTAGCCGCGAGCAACTGGTTAATCGTGTGCGCGACAGCATGAAAGAAAAAGCGATGCAAAATGGTGGTCGTTGGCTGTTTGGTGGTGACACGATTTATCGGTTGCAGTCTTTATCGGGCAAACCATTGAATACGGAAATGCTCAAGATGCTGACCACGCATTACCAAAGCTACCAAAGTGAACTGCAGTTTTTGGCGTCACCGCCAGCGCGTGCTCAGATAGTGCAAATTGCGCCGAGCGCGCCGCTGCAAAGCAGTGCCTTGCTGAGTAAGCCGGCGGCATTAGAAGCCGACTATCAGCTGGGGGCCTCGCTGGGAAACCAATTCTTGCGTGAATACGGTGACTCGCTGGTCTCTTTGTCGACAGTGGATAACCCCGGCTTTGAGTCAACGTCGTTACCAATGCCGCATCAAGGGTAGCGCCGATGACAGAGTTTGAAAAAATGCAACGCGGCCTGCCTTATTGTCCCGCGGACGAAGAGCTAACTTTGTTTCGATATGCCGCGCGTCGACTTTGCCAACAGTTTAATCGGCTTGATCCTGAAGATGCCGCCAGTTTAGCCGTGGTAACCACCAAGCTATTCGCCCGTATTGGTGATAACGTTGAAATCGATGCGCCTTTCTTTTGCCATTATGGGATGAATATTCATCTTGGCAGTAATGTAAGCGTCGGTCCCAATTGCACCATTTTAGACGGCGCGCACGTCAGTATTGGCGATAATGTGAGTATTGGCCCTAACGTGGGGATCTATACCACGCGTCATCGCGTATTGCCGCTAGACATTGCCCGCGGTGAATGCGAGTCCTCTCAAGATGTCATCATCGGTAATAACGTCATCATCGAGGGAAATACCGTGATAAAAGCGGGTGCGGCGATCGGTGAAGGGGTAGTGATTGAAGCCGGATCAGTGGTTGATGCGGACATCGAACCCTTTTCTATTGTGGCTGGTAATCCGGCTGCGGTGGTGCGGCGTTTGCAGTGATGAGGGTAGAGACAACGCGACAGGTGCCTCCCAACACGATGTTATCGCATCCTCCCTATAAATGTTATAATATAACATTTTTGAATTGGCATACTGATGTGGGTGTAGTAATGTTAGCGCCCTCAATCGGGTATCAGCAGTAAGAGATAGACGCAGAATGGTTAAAGTTAGGGCCCGAGTGCCGTTGAAAGTCGGGGTGGGAAGTCAGATCCCAGCAGAGATCCTTTCCTTCCATGGTTTAGAATCTGAGCAAGAGCACGTCGCGCTAATTTTCCAACAAGCCGATAAGAAAGCTGATCCGCCTTTAGTTCGTATGCATTCCGAGTGTTTAACCGGTGATGTCTTCCATTCCTCTCGATGCGATTGTGGTGAGCAACTTGAAGAAACCATCCAAAAGATGGGTGAAGATGGCGGTATTATTCTTTATTTGCGCCAAGAAGGGCGCGGGATAGGGCTGTATAACAAGCTGGATGCCTACAAGCTACAAAGCGAAGGGATGACGACGTATGAAGCGAACAACCACTTGGGGTTTGCCGATGATTTGCGTGATTTTTCCGAAGCGGCGCAGATGCTAAAAGCGTTAGACGCTCACCGTATTCGCTTGATTACCAATAACCCCAAAAAGATCGAAGAGCTACAAGCGGCAGGGATTACTCTCAAAGAAGTGATTGGCACCAAAGCCCACCTTAAAGACGGTAATCGTAACTATCTTAAGGCAAAGATTGAGCACGGCAAGCATCGTCTCAATATTGAGCAAGATTAAACATTCGTCGATAAAAATGGGCTAAATTGTTCGCAGGGCAGTGACAATCGCTGCCCATATTCGCTACATTATTGCCATTATATCAGTCATTGCTCAAGGACGAGTCATGCGTGTGCAAACATGGCATTATCTCTTTCCCCCATTGCCCCCTGTGGCGATGCTCATTGCGGTTGCGATTGGTTTATTACTGAGCCATTTCTTTCCTTTTTCGCTGGTGCTGGGTGCGCCGATTTGGGCTGCCTTGCCTCTGGGTTTAGCTGTGGGGTTATTAGCCGCAGCTAAATGGGCGTTCCATCGCCATCACACCACACTTGATCCGCTGCAAATGCCTTCAGCGTTGGTGACCACTGGGATCTATCGTTATACCCGCAACCCCATGTATCTGGCGTTGGTACTCATCATCGCTGCGTCTGGGCTGTATTTTAATGCGCTATGGTGCTGGGGGATGATTCCCGCTTTTATGGCCTACCTATCCGCCACATTTATTCCTGCTGAAGAAGCCCGTTTATCACGCCAATGGCCTGATGATTTTGACGCTTATGCAGCTCGTGTCCGACGCTGGCTTTAGGATTAGATAAACTAATCTTTAATATAATAAAGAATCGGGATCGTTATGATCGACTCTGATTGCGACATGCTCTCTTAAAGCCTATCATTCGCCTGTCTATCATTAGGTGGCAGAGTGGGTTAGGCCTTTATCCTCAATCTCGCCACCTATTCCTTACTTATTTTCGCATAATTATTTTTAGGAGTGCTGGTATGTCCTCGGCAATGCCTATGGGCAAGCTATTGCTATTGATCGTTCTATTAGCGGCGGTTGGGCAAATGACCCAAACCATGTATGTACCATCCATCGGTGCAATGGCGGACGACTTCGCCGTATCGCCCGCTTGGTTGCAAGCGGTGATGGCTTGTTATCTTATTCCCTATGGGTTATCGCAGTTTGTTTATGGCCCTGTCTCCGATCGCATCGGCCGCAAGCCGGTTATCTTGTTTGGGTTAGCATTGTTTTTAGTCGGGACGGCTATCACCTTATTGGCGACCTCCTTTGCGATATTTTTACTGGGCAGTATTGTTCAAGGCGCGGGGATTGGCTGCGGCGGTGCCATGGCGCGCACCTTAACCCGAGATTGTTTTGCAGGAGCCAAACTGCACCGCGCCAACAGCCTAGTCAGTATGGGACTGATCTTTTCTCCCTTAGTTGCCCCGCTTCTGGGAGGGTTTTTAACCGAGGCTTTACATTGGCGTGCCAGTTATTTCTTCTTATTGTTACTCGCGGTATTGGTTTATACCATTATGGCTTGGCGCTTTAGCGAGACCTTGCCCGCTGATTTACGGCAACCTGGGCATTATGGCGCGCGCTATCGTCATGTGATGCGATCACGTCAGTTCAAAGGCTATTTGCTATGCTTGATTACCGTTTTTTCCGGTGTGTCTTTGTTCGAGGCGGCGGCGGGCGTGATCATGTCAGATGCGTTGGGGTTATCTCCGAGTGTGATTAGTTTGCTGTTTGTCGTCCCCCTGCCGGCTTACTTAGTCGGGTCAGGCCTGTCGAGTCGGCTTTCCGAGAGCATGGGGTATTATCCTACCCTGACATTGGGTGGTGTCTTAGCCTTGTTAGGGGCAGGGGTTATAGGTTTACCCGGTATGCTCGGTGACGTCTCACTCTATGCGTTGGTCGGTGGCGGCTGTGTGTATTTTGCTGGCGCAGGTATTCTCTTTCCGGCTGCCAGTACGGGGGCGATTAATCCTTTCCCTCACCATGCGGGTACCGCAGGGGCCATTCTTGGCGGCGCGCAAAATCTATTGGCAGGCCTAGTAACACTCGCGGCCAGTAGCCTCGGTGTGGCGAGCCAATTGTCGTTAGGGATAATCATGCTGACATTGGCGACCCTGGCAAGCTTAGGACTGGTGATCAGTTATCGCGCTCAAGCCCATGATGACGCGGATTCTGTGACCGTACTGTAATCATTCAAACGGGGATTATTCCATGAAGTCAGCACCAGTCTGCACCGATAACCCTTAGTCATGTCTCCGCGACAGGGTATTCACATCTAGATACCGTGGGAAGAGCAGTCGCATCCACAACGGCAGCACCTACCGCTGCCGTTATCCTGTAGGGCAGGGCTAGTGGAGCTGTGTTGGGCTGCGCTTCCACAATAAATGACAGAATTTATTATCGGGATCTCGGCTGATGAGCATACGCACAAAGACTTCATCTAACACCTCAGCGCCAGCTAAACCCATTTGCACCTCGGCACACTGAGACAAGTCAACATCGGCGCCCACATGCTCTGGCCAATCACTATTGACCTCAACCACCACAGCGCCCCCTTCTTCTTCAAAACGGGACTCATAGAGCATTAAATCGTCGAACTCCAAGTTGTCTGGGGCCGTTTCGGCAAAAATCTCGAACGCGATCTCTAACACGGTCTCCAAGCTGAGTTGATTCTCTTGCGTCATGGTAAGCTCTCATTGTCTGTATGTATGCGCACTATATCATGCTGTAAGGGGTATCTCAGCCGCGCCGTATCGGTTGCCTTTTACAAAGACGTACCTAGAGCGTATACGCATTCCTCCTCCCAACCGTCAGTGTCCATGGTGAAATCGACAACCTCTGGCTAAAATAAAAGCAGACCCACAGTTAGAGCGTTGATTTGTTTATGCAGATGACCAACAATAGCGCGCGTACCCAAACCTGTGTGAAAGTCGTGACTCAGTTGCAACCCAGAAACGCCTATTTACCGGAGCCCGACCGGCGCGCCCCGTTCCAATCTGAATTTATCCCCGTGATGATTAAAGCGGTGAAGCAACTCCGTGGCTTGCTCGGCAAGCGGCTTCACAGCGTCTATGTGAGTGGAGATATTGTTTGGCGGCGGGCCGTGGTGAATGAAAGTGTGCTATCGCTGACGGTGGTGTGCCAACACGCCTTGACGCTTGATCAATCGAACGCATTAAACACCTTGCTCTGGCGATTAAAAACCAGCCATAGCAAGGTGATCAGTGATTGTCATATCGATATCGTGACCGTGTCACATGTTAGAGATCTCTCACAAATCTTTCACTGGGGATTCTTTTTTAAGCACAGAGCCATTTGCCTCTATGGCCAAGACTTGTCGGCCAGTTTTGGTTTATTTGAAGCCAGCTGGGAAGTGGCGAAGGCGATGAATCCAGATATCTCTGACAAACTCGCGCGTGCCAAACAAAAAATCACTGCCGCCACCACATGGAATACCCAGCTCAATACGGCTCAATCGATTGCGGATACCCTGATACGCGGTGCATTTGGTTTGGTACTTCATAAAGAAGCGTATTGGAGTGAATCACTCAACGAGTGTGCGGATGCCTTTATCAAACACTACCCGGATAAAAAAATGGCGATTGAGCGACTTTTTATCCTGCTAGAGCGTAAACCGGTAAAAAAACGTGCTGTCATGACTCTCCTCAATGACTTTGGCGATTGGTTGATCAAAGAATACGCGCGCATTGACTTTAAAATTGGTTAACGAGCGTTTGGCAACGATGCGGGCGTTGGACGCTTGAGCATTAAGCGTATTCTGTGAGCCAACCCGCCTCATTCCCTACAAGTGAGTAACAGAATCTGATCTTGGTCAATAAAACGACGTAACAAACTTTTCACAAAAGATGGTTTGTTGAACTATAAAACCACCATTAGGCATGTGCAATCTGCTTTTGGGGTGTATTTATTCAGTATTTATGACTAAATAGTTATTTACATCCTGTGCATGATTCGATAATCTGCATGTCAGTTAGTCACGGTGAGTGAATAATTAATCAGCAAAGGCGCTGATACTCGCGGTGAGATAAATATAAATTCAGGATTCAGACGTATGCAAAAAACTGACACTCTCTCTACGAAGTCACCTTCGATGAGAAACATTCTGATGTTCGCAATCCCATCACTATTGGGGTTGTTCCTTTTTATGACGCCCGTCAGTTTCGGTGACAGTGTCACTATTCCGATTGCGGTGATGGCGAGCAGTGTCTTGGACTTACTAGGTAACAGTGCAACAGCGGTCGTCACTGCCTTAGTGGTGTTGAGTGCCGTTGTTTCAGTGTTGGTTACGCTGACCAAACCTGCCGTTATCATGCGAAATGGCTTTCTTAATGGCTTGTTTAACGTCTCACCAGTTTGGCTTGTCACCCGTGTTTTCGGGGCTGCCTTTATCGTGATGGCGTTTTATGGCTTGGGCTCGCCGGTCATCATGGGAGAAACAACGGGGGCCTTTGTGCTCAATGAGCTGCTGCCTACCTTGTTGTCTGTGTTTATCTTTGCTGGCCTATTACTGCCGCTATTGACCAGTTTCGGTATGCTTGAACTGCTTGGCGCGATTTTCACCAAGGTAATGCGCCCATTATTCGGTTTACCAGGGCGTTCTGCGGTTGATTGTGCCGCGTCTTGGCTAGGCGATGGCAGTGTCGGTATCTTGATGACCAGTAAACAATATGAGCAAGGTTTTTACACCCAGCGTGAAGCAGCAGTGGTTGGTACGACGTTCTCTGCGGTTTCAATCAGCTTTAGTTTGGTGGTGATAGCCCAAGTCGACTTGATGCACATGTTTGCCTGGTTCTATCTCACTGTCTGTCTAGCGGGGATTGCCGCGGCGATTATCGTACCTCGTCTACCGCCTCTGAGCTGGAAAAAAGATGCGCTTATCGATAACGCTGAGCGTGAAACCAATGATGAAGTCTTACCGGCTGGTCACAATACGTTGAGTTATGGACTGCACTGTGCACTGACACGTGCCGAGAAAATTCGCTCGGTAAGCAGTGTGCTAAAAGAGGGCGTACAAAACGCCGTCGATATGGTTCTCGGTGTATTGCCGGTTGTGATGGCGATTGGTACTGCCGCGTTGATGGTCGCCGAATACACCGATGTGTTCAGCATCCTAGGAGCGCCGTTTGTACCATTGCTTGAACTGCTGCATATCCCTGATGCGGTGAAAGCGTCTGAGACCATGATGATTGGTTTTGCAGACATGTTTATCCCGGCCATCTTAGCCGCTGAAATCGACAGTGAAATGACCCGTTTTGTGATTGCTACGGTATCGGTGACCCAGCTGATTTACATATCGGAAGTGGGTGCTTTGTTGCTGGGCAGCAAAATCCCAGTCAAGCTGTGGGAGCTGTTCGTGATCTTTATTTTACGTACGCTGGTCACACTGCCTGTCATCGCGGGGATTGCGCACCTGATTTTCTAATTAGGCATCACGCATAAGCCGCCATGCGCGTCCCAATACATCATCAACGCCTCACTGTTTGTGGGGCGTTTTTTGTTAACGCGTCCTCGTTGTTGTGATGCAAGCTCTCTGTCGTATCAACCCCCTATGGGCAGCAAGGGGCATACCTTGGTATGCTGAACGCAGCGGCGAATGGGAGGCGGGATGAAAATAGTGACTCTTCATGGGCTATACATGCATGGCGTATTTTTAATTCCGCTGTGCGAGCGCTTGGAAAAACAAGGGCATCAGGTACTGAATGTTTCTTATAATACGCTTAATCCGGATCTGGATGATATCACCGCTAAGATAAATGCTTTTATTGGCGACCAGCCCGCGATCTTGGTTGGTCACTCGATGGGCGGACTCATTATTCGCCGTTACTTGGAACAGCACACAGAGCAGAACGATAGACCACCTCTCGACATTCGTGCCGTGATCACCTTGGGTACACCGCATCAAGGCGCGAAGTTGGCACGTATCTTTGGCGATCTGGGGTGGGGCGGCTGGTTGTTTCAACGCAGCGAAGAGATGCTTATCCCTGACAAGGTCAAACCCTGGCAAAACCTTCCGCCATTACATAGCCTTGCCGGCGATTGCCCGTGGGGACCCGCTGGATTGTTATTAAAAGACCAAGTTTGCGATGGCACTGTGCTGGTTGAAGAGACCAAAATCGAGGGCATGATCAGTCACGATGTGTACCCGGTGACGCACATTGCCCTCCTATTTTCTCGCCGGGTCAGTGATCGTGTGATTCAGTTAGTCGCTCAATATACGTCGGCGGCTGTGCCAGCCGCCGAGGGCTAAAGTGGTGATTTTATAAGCTCACTTTAGTTCGGATGAGACGTGTTCTCCCACCCAAGTCTTAACAAATGTGCCATCGGGATCATACTGTTTGGCTTGTTTATCGAGATTAAATCGGCGGCTGCCACGCGGATCGGCACCAACGCCTGCTAAGTATTGCCAATTGCCATAATTAGCCGCTACATCAAAATCAATCAGTTGTTGTTCGAAGTACGCCGCGCCATAGCGCCAATCAACGCCTAATTCATGGATTAAGCAGCTGGCGACCAATTGTCGACTGCGATTAGAGAGCCAACCCGTTTGCTTAAGTTGGCGCATCGCCGCATTGACGATAGGAAAAGGCGTAGTGCCTTCACGCCACGCCATAAAGGCTTCGGCATAAAAGGTCGTAAGTGGCCGTTTGTTAGCCACGCCTTTAAATGCAAAAAAACGGGCACCGTAGTGATACAGCATCCATTGGAAATACTCGCGCCACAATAGCTCGAAATATAGCCAATAGGTGGACTCGTTCTTCTCGACATTGCGCTCATAGCGATCGAGCTCTGCAGCGACCCAGCGCACGGACAAACTGCCGTTAGCGAGCCAGGCCGATAAGCGTGACGAAAAATCCCAACCATCCAAGCCATTTCGCGTTTCTTTATAACGCTGAATGCGATGAGTATCCCAAAGGTAATGATTGAGCTGCGCACGTCCGGCGATTTCACCACCTTGATACGGCGCAATCCGGCGATCAGACAGGGGCGCGGGGTCGGACTTAATCGCTGTGATGGGGGCAGGCAACGACTCAGGCACCGGCAGCGGTAGGCGCGGCTTGAGCCCCCGTTTTTCCACCGCTTTACGGAATTGGGTAAACGTGGCAGGGATATCCGGTAAATCAAAAGGCAGTTGGTGCTGGGTAAACAAGGTGTGAGCATCCGAGACGACCACTCGCTGTGGAAAGCGCTCGACCAGCATATCAACCTGATGACGCTCGCGCGTGCCTGGGTGGTCCGTCACGCCAATAAGATCAAACGCGTGATCCATACACAAATTCGCCACCACCTCGAGCGGCTTGCCGGTGCGAATGATCAGCTTTTGTCCCATCGCATCCAGCGCGCGATGCAGCTCGGTTAAGCTTTGCCACAAAAACGCTTCTCGTGGAGCTCCGAGGTGCTTGCTTTGAAAGTGATCCGCGCGATACCAATTTGGATCAATCACAAACACGCAGGTCAGTTGATCGCAGCTCGAGGCTAAATTGGCGAGTGCAGGGTTATCATGTATTCGAAGGTCGTGGCGAAACCACATTAATCCGCGTTGCATACATCTCTCCTTTTTCTCACCAATACGCCAAGAGGCCGTCGCCGGATTGCTTGATGTGTCTCGTTGGCGGACAATTCATCGACATCGGACGTAGCAAAGCCTCTCGCTCACATTCGTAACTCAACGGTTGTGGGTGAGTGTAGTGGCTAGGCGTTAGATTTGTCGCTGCCGTTGTGCCCACATACCAATAAAAATAAAGGTCGCGACCAAGCCGGCAAAAAGCCAATGATCAGGCAATCCGCGCATTTGTCGTGCCAACCAAGGGGAGACGGCGATAATAAAAGCACCGTAACCAAAGGCATTGATCGCCACAAAAACGAGTGTACGCACGATAAAATGATGGCCGGTCAGTAAACGGCGTAGCGTCCGGTTGATATCATTGCCAAAAACCACCAACAGTGACGCGACAATCGCCACTGCAATATCACTGAGCCAGGGTGTTAACCATGCGCCCGCCTGAGAAAACCAAGAGATTAAAATATTCATAACGATTTACACTGTGTAGAATGCGGCTAGGTTACTGATTTCTGCTGGCGACTTCCAGCGCGGACTTGGCCCGCGGGAACGCACGATGTAAGGAGAAGGCATGAAGATCGCATCGATCGGGTTAGGGGACATCGCACAAAAAGCCTACCTGCCATTGATGGCCAACTGGCCGGGGCTGGAGTGGGTATTGTGCAGCCGTGATAGCGCGAAACGGGCGGCGCTGGCCACGCAATATCGTGTGAGTGAGACCGCAAGTGATATCCACGAGTGCTTAGCCTTAGGGGTGGATGGGGTGATGATCCACAGCGCGACCGACTCGCATGCGGCCTTGATTCGTACCTGCTTACAAGCAGGCGTGCCAGTGTTTGTCGATAAACCCGTTGCTCCATCAGGCGCGGAGGTTGAATCCTTATTCAACTTGGCAGAGCAACAACAAACCCCCTTATTTGCCGGGTTTAACCGGCGTTATTTGCCTTTGCTCAACACCCACCTTAATGGCCAGCGCCCTGAAGATGAGCTGGGCACACCGCTTTTATCGTTGCGTTGGGAGAAACACCGTCATGCGCTGCCCGATGCGCCACGTCGTTTTGTTTTTGATGATTTCATTCATCCGCTCGACAGTATCAATGTTCATGGTGACATCAATATTGATGACTTGGATGTATTTGCGCAATTTAGCGAGGGCTTGCTCGGGCGTTTAGATGTGCGTTGGCACCGCGACAATAGCTTGTTTGAGGCCAGCATGAACCGCCAGTACGGGGTCAACAAAGAAACCATTGCCGCGGCCTATCGTAACGAGTGCTATTTCTTTGATGGCTTTACCCGCGGTGCGCGCATGCAAGACAACGTCACCACACAGCTTACCTTGCCAGATTGGACGGGTATGCAAGCGAGCAAAGGTTTTGCCGCGATGCTCAGCCATTGGTTTGAGGTGGTTAGCGAAGGGCGGGTTGATGCTACTCTCACCGCTCGTAATGTGGCGAGCCACTGGGCCGCGGAAGATTTGGTCGCCTATTGTGAAGCGCTGCGCGATAGCCCTTAGTCCCACGCGCAGCACGCTGTGGCTGCTTACGCTTCGACCGGATTATCCGTATGCGAGTGGATTAAATAGGGCAATAACAACTGGCGGACATTAAAGCTCACGTTTAACTTGGCCGCCAGCAAATACAACCCGGCAATTTTACGGTGTAAAAACAGCGCATCCGCCGGCGGCGTGTGCCAATAGCCTTGCTCCATGCTCAGCGCCATCCCTCGGTTACGTAAACGGGTCGCTAAATCGGCGTCGCCAAAATTAAATGGCGCATCCGTTGCGATCGGCTCACACGCCGTGTTCACAAGCTCCAGCACGCTGGCTTTTTGCTCCGGCAAGATGTGCTCGGCAAAAAAGCCAATTTGGGTCAGTGCCGCCTCAATACCCACGTTGTCTTTTTCAATCGCCGCTAAAAATAGCTTGCGATAGCCATCGGTAAAGGTCGGGGCATACTGACGGGTGGCGCCAAAATCGAGCAACACCACACGCCCGGTGTCAGGCTGATACAAATAATTGGCAAAGTTGGGGTCGGTTTGTACTTCACCGAATACAAAGACTTCCTCAAACAGCAACTGGAATAAGCGACTGATCACACGATGACGAATTGTCTCTGAGGCGTTGTTGAGCCGCTCAATCGGTTCTCCTGCCATATAGCTCATGGTGAGAACGCGATCAGAGGTAAGGGCTGAGTGCACTCTTGGCACCATTAAACCGTTGGCATTTTTCAAATGGTCGCCAAACCGTGTCAGTGCTTGTGCTTCTTTGCGGTAATCGGCTTCGTCATGCAGCTGCTGCTTGGCTTCATCGAGTAAGGCTTGATAGTTGGCTTCTTTGGGGATCAGGCCACTGAGGCGCAATAAGGTGATTACATTATCCACATCGCTATCAATGCTGTCTTTGATGCGCGGGTACTGTACCTTTACCGCCACTTTTTCACCGGCATCGGTATAGGCCTCGTGCACTTGGCCAATCGATGCTGACGCGATGGGTGAGAAACGAAAATGAGTGAACTCAGCCTGCCAATTATCGCCCAGCTCTTCATTAAGTACTGCTTTAAGCTGCGCCGGAGGCATGGGCGTGGCGTTACTACGTAAGCGGGCGAGCAAATCACTAAGCTCTGGCGGGATCAGATCTCCTGCATCCATCGAAAGCAACTGACCAACCTTCATCGCCGCCCCACGCAAATCTGCCAGTTTATCTGCCACATGGGCAATATTGGCCGGCGACATCACCAAATCCTTACGACTCGGCCGATTGCCTTGGGCAAACTGTTTGGTACCTTCCCACGCCACATTCGACGCCACCCGCCCCGCCAACGAAGCCAGCGCACCAAAGCGAGAAAACTTACCATGCGGCACTTTACGATTTTTCATAGCCACCTCCTGAATCCCCCTAAGAGTACGGGGTAAATAGCAGAATGGTTTGGTGAGACGAGTTGCTCGCTCTCACGCAGACGCGAGTTAAAGAGCCAAACCCACACCAGGATATGACAAAGACCTTTCCATTTACATGACATTCCAACCCGGGTCACAGCCCCGGGGGTGAATTTGCGTTTAGATCAAATAAAACAGCAGTTTATATTTTTGTATGTCTAGTTAAGTAGTAGCATTTGCTTACAAAGTTAGTCTGCAGGGTGATTGCCAATGAAGCTGATGTTTAAAACGAAGATACTGCTACTTGCCATCGTGCCACTGATCGCCTCGATGCTGATTATGAGTGCGGTAACGGCCTATAACGAACAGGCATTAATAGAGGAAAATATTGCTACGTTTCGGGACAAGCTGGTTAACGAGCGTAAAAAGCAACTAAAAGAAGTCACTCAGGTGGCGGAAAACATCGTTAAGCGTATTAACCCAGGCACCAGTGATGCTCGCTTGGCCGAGGTGAAAACAGCGCTCACAGATGTACAGTTTGGTGACGCGGGTTACTTTTTTATTTACAACAAACAGGGGATCAATGTGTTTCATCCTGTTAAGCCCGCGCTTGAAGGGAAAAACCTGATTGATTTTACCGATCCGAAAGGCAACAAGGTCATTCAGGGCCTGCTTGAGGCCGCACAACGTGGCGATGGCTACTTTAATTTTATGTTTGATAAGCCGGGTACCGATGCGCTGATTGATAAAATCGGCTACGCGGTAATGGTGAATAATGGTCAGTGGCTGTTAGGCACAGGTGCCTACACCGATGACATTGAGCAAGAGGTCGCTGCCTATCGCACCGACGCAGAGCAAACCTTGAATGCGCAAATTATCCGTTTAACCTTGCTCGGGCTAGGCACGGTGGTGATTACCGGCTTATTAGTGAGTTGGTTTGCGCAGCGTATTGGCGAGCCGGTGAAAAACATGCTCGATAAGCTTAATGATATTGCCAGTGGCGAGGGGGATCTCACTCAGCGCTTGCATGTGCAAGGCCATGATGAGATCGCGCAACTTGGCCATGCGTTTAATCGTTTTGTAGAGAAACTGCAGCAGACTATTCAGCGTGTGGCGCAAGTGACGGCACAAGTAAACAGCACCGCCAGTGATATGGCTCAGCAAACATCTGCGGTAGCGCAAAAACTACAAACCCATGATGACGAGACCGAGCAAGTGGTCACCGCGGTAACAGAAATGAGCTCTGCTGCGCAGGAAGTGGCACAGAACACTACTCAGGTTGCTGATGCCGCTACGTCTGCCACCCAAGACGCCCAGAATGCACAAACCCAAGTGCATGAATCTATCTCGTCGGTTGAGCGGTTGGTAGCGAAAATGGGTGAGTCGAGCGGGCAGGTGGACCAGCTTAAAGCCCAGTCGGACAAGATCACCTCGGTGTTGTCTGTGATTGGTGAGATTGCCGAGCAAACCAATCTACTGGCGCTGAATGCGGCGATTGAAGCGGCCCGTGCGGGTGAGCAGGGGAGAGGCTTTGCGGTAGTGGCTGATGAAGTGCGCACCTTGGCCAGTCGCACCCAAAGCAGCACTCATGAGATCCGTGACATGCTCGATGGCCTGCATGTGCATGTGGATAGTGCGGTCAAAACCATAGCCGACAGCGATCAAGAGTGCCAAAACATGGCAACGATCTCATCAGAAATTGGCGAGCGAATCACCTCGGTGAGTGCGGCGTTTTCGCAAGTGAACGATATGACCTCGCAAATTGCCAGCGCAGCATCAGAGCAAACCACGGTCACCGAAGATATTCATCGTAACCTCATATCAATACGGGACATTGTCACCAGCTTACTAAACGCGAGCGAGACGTCGTCACATGCGGCGGAAGAGCTGAGTTCGCTTGGCCAAGATCTCGATACCTTGGTCGGGCAATTTAAAGTCGCGTAAATCACGCTTAACTCGGTCCCACGCGCAAGCATAGGCGCGAGGCATGATAAAAACGTTAAAGGACGCTTACGGCAAGCGTCCTTTCGCTTTACAATAGGTATTTTAGCGATATTATGCTCACGCAAACGTTTGCTTTGAACATATTGTGCGCTGCTGAGAGGGTTTCATGCTGCCTGATGCCGAGATTTGTCGTAATACCACACTCGCCCCCATATCTACCATTGCCAAGCAAGCTGGCCTCCTTGACTCAGAGTTTAAAACGCAAGGTAGCTATAAAGCCAAAGTTTCTCTCGATTGCGTAAAGCGTCTTGCCTCCAACCGAACGGGAAAGTTGGTTCTGGTCACCGCCATCACTCCCACGCCCTTGGGTGAAGGCAAAACCGTCACCACCATTGGTCTTGCGCAAGGCTTGGCGAAGCTGAATCATTCTGTGACAGCGTGTATTCGTCAGCCTTCGATGGGGCCCGTATTTGGCGTGAAAGGTGGCGCAGCTGGCGGTGGTTATTCGCAAGTGGCTCCAATGGAGGAGCTCAACCTCCACTTAACGGGAGATATTCATGCGGTGACCGCGGCGCACAACTTGGCTGCTGCGGCTATTGATGCGCGAATCTATCACGAGCAACGCCTAGGCTATGACGATTTTGAGGCGCGTAGTGGCTTAAAAGCGTTAAAAATCGACCCAAGTCGCGTTGTATGGAAGCGGGTGATGGATCACAACGATCGCGCTTTGCGTATGGTGACTGTGGGGAAAAACGAGCCTGGCAAAACCATCAACGGCTACGAGCGTGAGGGCGGGTTTGATATCTCGGCCGCCTCTGAGCTAATGGCGATTTTGGCGTTGGCGAGCGATCTTCGCGATTTGCGTCAGCGCATCGGCCGCATAGTGTTGGCTTATAGCCATACTGGTGAGCCGATCACCACCGAGGATTTACAAGTAGCTGGCGCGATGGCGGTGAGTATGAAAGAAGCGATTGAACCCACTTTGATGCAAACCCTAGAAGGCGTGCCGACACTGGTTCACGCCGGTCCATTTGCCAATATTGCCCATGGCAATTCGTCGATTATCGCCGATAACATTGCCCTTAAGCTGGGGGACTATACCGTCACCGAAGGTGGCTTTGGCTCGGACATGGGGTTTGAAAAAGCCTGCAACATCAAAGCGCAAGCATCGGGTAAAGCACCAGACTGCGCGGTGATTGTGGCGACATTACGTGGCCTTAAAGCCAACTCAACGCACTATAACTTTTTGCCTGGGCAGCCATTACCAAAATCACTTTTTGCGGATGATCATGAAGCATTGGTGGCAGGGTTTGAAAACCTAAAATGGCACATCAACAATGTGAATCAATATGGTGTACCGGCAGTGGTCGCAATTAACCGTTTCCCGCAAGATAGCGATGCTGAGCTTGAGACACTCAAGGCGATGATTGAAGCACTGCCCAACAAGGTGCGGGTAGCGATCAGTGAAGGCTTTGCCCAAGGTGGTGAGGGTACGCGTGAACTGGCGGAACAAGTGGTCGCGCAATGTGAAACCGATGCATCATTCTCGCCCTTGTATCGTGCTCATCAAAGCTTGGAAGAAAAACTAATGGCGGTTGCGGAAGTCGGTTATGGCGCGGGAAGTGTGACGTTAAGTGAGACCGCCAAACAGCAACTGCGACAATTTAAAGCGCAAGGGTATGACGGTTTGGCGGTCTGTTTGGCGAAAACACCGCTATCAATTTCAACCGATGGTGCGATAAAAGGCGCTCCCAAAGGCTTTGATGTACCAATCCGCGAGTTGAAATTATGCGCGGGGGCTGGATTTGCCTATGCCTTATGCGGCAACGTGATGACTATGCCCGGCCTACCGGAAAAACCAGCGTTTATGAACCTTGACCTCGATGATGAGGGGAATATTGTTGGATTGAGTTAATGATACTAACCCTCGTGAGAGCCGCTGTTGTCAGCGGCTTTTTTGTTTTTGCTAGACGCGGCCACGCTTGTGATTGTCTTCAAGGTCGCGTGATGTGGTATCCTCTCTGGCTTCAATTCTCCCACCGACTGTGAGCCTGACTTGAAAAAAATCGCGGTTTTTGTCGACGTTCAAAATATCTACTACACCACACGCCAAGCCTACGGGCGTCAGTTTAACTATCGTCAGTTGTGGCAAACCCTCAATGACATGGGGGAGGTGGTAACTGCGTATGCCTACGCCATTCGCCGCGATGACGATCAGCAAATCAAATTTCAAGATGCCCTGCGCCACATTGGCTTTACCGTCAAGCTCAAACCTTATATTCAACGCGCCGATGGCAGTACCAAAGGCGATTGGGATGTGGGGATTGCTATTGATGTGATGGAAACCGCGCCCGAGGTCGATACCGTGGTGCTGTTATCTGGCGACGGAGATTTTGACTTGCTGATGAACAAAATCCGCGCGCGCTATCACACTGAAGCGATCGTGCTTGGTGTGCCTTCCCTAACGGCTAATTCCTTGGTGAACAGTGTCGATCGCTTTATTGCGATTGAAGACGATATGTTGTTGTAGGCACGGCGTTTAGTTTGCGGTTCTGGGACAATTTCTGATTTTATGTTGATGTTGAAGTGAGTAAACGATGTACAAATTAATCGCCCTAGATATGGACGGCACCTTGTTAAACAGCGAGAAAGCAATATCTGCTGAGAATAAGCAAGCTATTGCCCGTGCGCGTGAGAAAGGCGTGACTGTGGTATTAGCGTCTGGCCGTCCGCTTGAAGGCATGCAGCCTAAGCTGGATGAGTTGGGTATCCATTCAGATAAAGACTTTGTGCTTTATTACAATGGCTCGATGGTGAAAAACGTGGGGACCGATGAGGTGATCTTGCAAAAAGGGCTAGACGGCAAAGCCGCCAAAGCGCTGGCTCGACATGCTGAAGCATTGGGGGCCTACGTGCACGCGTTTAGTACTGAACATGGTTTGATTACCCCGGCACAGAATCCGTATACCGAGATTGAGGGCAAGATCAACGGCCTAGATATTACCGTGATGGATTTCGAGACCCTAAGCGATGATCATCCGATTATCAAAGTGTTGATGGTGGCAGAGCCAAGCAAGTTAAACGAAGTGATCAGTGCGTTACCATCCGCGCTACGCGAGGAATTTACGGTCGTGCAAAGTGCGCCTTTCTTCCTCGAGTTTTTAAACCCTGCGAGCAATAAAGGGGCGGGGGTGGCCGCCATTGCAGCGCATCTAGGTATTCAACTCGATGAAGTGATTTGCATGGGCGATGCTGAAAATGATCACGCAATGTTGGAATACGCCGGCCTTGGCATTGCGATGGCGAATGCCATGGAAGCAACCAAGCAAATCGCGGATTACATTACCGAGAGCAATGATGAGCACGGTGTGGCCAAAGCGATTGAAAAGTTTGTGTTAGCGGCCGATAGCGCCGTAGCGTAAAACGAACAAGCATGAACAAATGGGGTGGGTGTTTGTGCCTGCCTCGTTTTTTATTTCATGGTATTGATGGCGTATTTGTAGAGCGTTTTGGCGTGAGCCTATCTGGCTTTAATGAGCCGATAGCGGTATTCGCGCAAAACAAAAAAGCCTGCTTAAAAGCAGACTTCTGGAAATGGTGCGTCCGGGCAGACTCGAACTGCCGACCCCCGCCATGTCAAGGCGGTACTCTAACCAACTGAGCTACGGACGCGAATTTCAAAATTTGGTGCGTCTGAGTGGACTCGAACCACCGACTTCCACCATGTCAAGGTGACACTCTAACCAACTGAGTTACAGACGCATAATTTTTCGTTTCAAGCAAAGTGGTGCGTCCGAGTGGACTCGAACCACCGACCCCCGCCATGTCAAGGCGATACTCTAACCAGCTGAGCTACGGACGCACAGTGCTTGAAAGCGGGATGAATAGTAGCGAGTTCATCTGTGTCACGCAAGCGCTTAAGCCCATATTTTTGCGTAGAAACGACTGTTTGGCGATTTGATCGTCAATATGGCGATGTTTTCGCTATCTGTCATGCGTGAGTGACTGTTTTAACGGTGACGCGCTGATTGTTGATGCGTTATTGCCCGAGTTTGACATCGCAACGCTGGAACAATTGTTGCCAGACATCAGCATGATGTTTAATCGCCGCCTTGTAGGCCTGATAAGCGTCTCCCTTCCAGTAGGCGTTTTTGTAATCGTTAAATGTGTCAGGCGTGTTTAATGTCGCCAGTCGCGAAAGCGCCGGGGCAAGATCGCGATACAGCCCATCCACCCGAGCCAGATATGGCTGCACATCACCCACGTAAAACTTATAAAAGACAGTCTGCAGGCGTTTTAAACGGGTGGTATCAAAATTACCGCCGCAACGCACTTTATCTTGATGGTTAGCAATCAGTTCACTGGTTTGGTTAAGCCAAGCGGTGTGATAGCTCAAGCTCACAAACAAATCGCCTAGAATTGGCTGTTTTTCGATGCTTTCTTGCCAGTCTGTAACAGACTCTGTGGGCGCTTGGGTTGAGGGTATTAATTGGCTAAATTGCGCAATGGTGTTGACCGCATTGCTGTGTGCTGGAAGCTCGATGGGGAGCGTAAACGCCGGCAAGCTGAGCTGCGCGCGCCAAGCATCACTATCAATCAAGGTATTCCAGATCACTTTCTCCCGCTGCTGGCGTTTAAGCGCCAGCGCCTTTTCTAGCTCAGCGTGAATACTTGGATCCTTCACTTGCGGCAAACACTGCGCCGCGGTATCCATAAAATGGAGCTCATAGTCGAGCTGCCGAAAGCGGTCGGCCACTTTACCTAAGGAAGAATTACGCTCCGCGATCAGGTTGAACAAACCACACTGGCGAAGCTCGTAAGCGTCGAGGACGCCCATTCTCAGCTCTTCCAGTGGCTGAACCAGATCGCGTTTACGTGGCAATGTCGGTAGCTCAGGGGCGGTGAAATCGGGGGTTGGCGCATCCAACACATTGCCAAGTCGCTGATAGTAGTCGGCCATCATGTCCTTGGCCGGATCATCTGATTGGCATCCCGCTAATGCTGCTAACGATATGACGAGTATTGCGGTTTGTATTCGGCGCATGATGTCGTTTTTATCCTTTACCTTTTCAGACTCACTGCTTCATTTTACGCGAGCGATCTAACCCGCGATCGCTCTGCGTAGTGTTAGCTTAAGCGCATTGGCGGGGCTATGTCATTTATTTACCGCTCTGCCATGGCTAGTTGGAACTCGGGGGATTGTTGGCGCATCCAGCGTAAGCGTAGACCCAACAATACAGCCGCACTAGATAGGCCGATAATAATGCCAACCCAGAAACCATGTGCGCCCATGGCCGGCACCAGCCAGTCTGTCATACCAAGCACATAACCGAGAGGCAAGCCCAGCCCCCAGTAGGCGATTAGGGTGCGTTGGAAAATCGCGCGCATGTCTTTGTAGCCACGCAGGGCACCGGCGGCGACCACTTGAATGGCATCGGTTATCTGATAGATAGCCGCTAATAACATCAATGATGAGGCCAGCGTGGCGACGTCGGGGTTATCCGAATACAGGGCGATAATGAGATCGCGTAGCCATACGGTGAGTAGAGCAGTGATCACGGCCGTGCTGACACCAAGCCAAATACCAATTTTAGCGGAATTGGCCGCGCCTTCGGTGGTGCGTTTGCCCAATAGGTGGCCGACACGAATGCTGACTGCCACGCCAAGGCTCATCGGCAACATAAAGATCATGGTGGAGAAGTTGATCGCCACCTGATGCGCGGCCACGGTTATCGGCCCAAGTGGGGCGATTAAAATCGCAATCGCCGCAAACAAGGTCACCTCGAAGAAGAGCGAGGCCGCCACGGGGAAGCCGAGTTTAAATAAGCGGATTTGCTCTTTGATAATCGGCGTGTAAAGGGTGGCGAATAGGTGTAGACCACTTAGCTTTTTGCTGATCATCACATACGCGGCCATCAGCGCTGCCATCAGCCAGTACACTAGCGCGGTGGCAACGCCACATCCGACGCCGCCAAGTTCTGGGGCCCCCAGCTTACCGTAGACGAACATCCAGTTAAGCGGCACGTTAGCGGCCAGGCCGATAAAACCTATTACCATTGCTGGAACTGTGAGTGACATGCCTTCACATAAGTTACGAATCGCTTGGAAAAGCAAAAAAGCCGGGACGGCCCAAACCACGGCATGTAAGTAACCAATGGTCTTAACCGTGAGCGCCGCTTCGACATCCATCAAGTCAATAATAAAGCCAGCTTTATATAAAATGAGCCCAATCGGCACGCTTAATAGCAGTGCCATGTACACGCCCTGCTGAAATTGAAAAGGGATCTGGTTTGCTTTACCAGCCCCGTTGAGCTGGGCAATCACGGGGACCATCGCCATTAGTAAGCCGATGCCAAATAAAATCGCGGGCATCCATATACTTGAGGCTACCGCCACGGCCGCCATATCGGTAGCACTGTAGCCACCTGCCATCACGGTATCGACAAACCCCATAGAGGTTTGCGCTATTTGGGCAATAAAAACAGGCACACTCAGCCGAACAATGGCTCTTGCTTCATCATGGTATTGCTGCACGTTGGCCTCAACATGTTTAAGTGAAAGGAAGGGAGGAATCGATTGCGCGCAATTATACGTGCGAGTGGAAGAGAAAGGAAAGCGAAAGCACTATCAATTTCGCACCTGCGACGATGCAATGATTTTAAGATAGCGAGTGGCGGTGGCTGCGAGCCTAACGACTAGAAAATTTGCTCATCGTCTGCATCAATAAACAGATTAATGGTTCGATGAGATTCATCAATCTGCATATCGTAATGAATGGCATTGCAACAGTTTGGGCAATCTTCATAAAACTCTTGGTTACCACCACTCAGATCCAATGTGATATCAAAGCGATGGCCACAGTGCGGGCAATTAACGATCCGGTCAGTCATATCGTCCATGGTTACACACCTCTTTTCGGTTCTCTGTACTTAAGGTCAGTATAGATGAGGATGGTAAGGGGATAAACGTAGGGAAGAATATGATCGATAAACTGGGCTTTGCGTCGCGACAAATGGCATATCACCTGAATGCCGGTGAATGCCATTATGCTGCTATTACGACGTCGACGGCGAGAGCGATTCGAGATTATCTGCGCTAAATGCGCGAAGGCTCGCAAGCTTTTGGTCGGCAATCACGAAACGGGGATCTTCCCACTCGTGAGCGGCGGGCACAACAATGGTTTTCATTGAGGCCGCCTTGGCGGCAAGTAGGCCGGTAAAGGAATCTTCAAAGGCAACACAGTGCTCGGGAGCCACATCCAAGGCGTTGGCGGCGTTAAGATAAACCTCTGGATGAGGCTTGCCGTATTTAAGCGCGCCCGCTGACTCGACAATGGCAAATTGCTCACTGAGTCCTAACGCATCGAGAGTTGGATGAATAAGCGTAAGGGGCGATGACGAGGCTAAACCCACTTTAAGTCCGGCTTGATGGCAAATTGCTAGCGCGTCTTTAACGCCCGGCATCATCGGTTTTTCGTCTTTCACTAACGCCACCACACGGTCGACGATCCGCGCTTGTACGTCGGCATTGGAGGGACCCTGCCAAGGCTGAGTGCGTGCGTAGTATTTGACTATCTCGTCAATTCGAACGCCTGTGGTATCACGTGTGTCTTGCAAACTGATGGAAACACCCAGCTCGCTCAATACGTCAATTTGTGCACGTTGCCAGAACGGCTCTGAGTCAACCAACAGGCCGTCCATATCAAATATTGCGGCAGATAACATTGCCAACCTCATTCTCAGTTTGTGTGCTCCGCATCCTACACCGTGAGTGCGAGTTTTGTCAGCAATTGTTCTGCTTGCGTGAGGTATGGGCCGCCGAATAAGTTGACGTGGTTAAGCACATGATAAAGGTTATAAATATCTTTTCGTTGTTGATAGCCCTCATCTAACGGCCACTCGGCTTGATAGCCGTTGTAAAAGCTTTGCGGGAAACCGCCAAAGAGCTCTGTCATGGCAATATCGGCCTCACGATCGCCCCAATAACAAGCTGGGTCAAACACCACAGGGCCGTTGACCGACAGCCCCATGTTGCCCGACCAAAGATCCCCATGCAGTAACGAGGGCTTAGGCGTGTGGCCGACAAGTTGGGCTTTAACATTTTCGGTAATGGTATCGATGTCGCCAAAATGCAGCGAGCGCTCAGCCGCCAATTGCAATTGCCAACCAATACGTTGTTCAGCAAAAAAACGACACCATTTGCGGTGCCAACAGTTTCTCTGCTCCGTGGTGCCAATGTAATTATCATCATCAAAGCCGTATTCTGCTTGTTCCCCCCAACGATGATGGCGCGCTAAGTGTTGCCCCAGCAAATACGCCTGCGTATCGTCTATCGGTTTGATGGGCAGATAGTTGAGCACTAAGACAGCGTTATCTTTCACGGGACCAACAAAATACACCTGAGGCACACGAATATGGCCGCTCATCGCGAGTTGACGTAACCCTTCTGCTTCGGCTTCAAAGGCGGGGAGTAGGGCACGCTCGTTCACCTTGACGAAAAAACGTTG
This sequence comes from Salinivibrio sp. HTSP, assembly GCF_003390965.1. Taxonomy (NCBI): domain Bacteria; kingdom Pseudomonadati; phylum Pseudomonadota; class Gammaproteobacteria; order Vibrionales; family Vibrionaceae; genus Salinivibrio; species Salinivibrio sp. HTSP. Next base: position 125,882 of record NZ_PXUD01000013.1, on the reverse strand, counting down.
ATCGCCGCCATCGCTAACGCAATAGGCATCATGGATGTCGCCACCACTGAGAGCGTGTTTTTCGGTGATCTCAAAATCAATCCCGAGTTGATCGGATAGGTGTACAGACAGGGCATGCCACATAAGCGACTCCGTTACATCGAGGTAAAGGGGGAAGTAACAGTAACTGGTTATATAGTAGCCTAGGATGTCGCCTAATATCTGTGGATATGACGACAGTTTGAATAAAAAACGGCTCATAAAGAGCCGTTTAACTGTCGGTTTGGTGCTTATTGCCACGGTTAAGAGATGGAAGATAAGCTCGGCAAGAGGCTATTTGGCATTAAGCGATTATAGGTGCCGGTTTTAAGCAGCGCATTAGCCTTTTCGATATCCGGGGCAAAGTAGCGGTCTTTATCATAAAAGGGCACCACGCCACGCAATTCCGCTTTGGCTTGCTCCAAGCGCTCAGAACTTTTATGAGGGGCACGAAAGTCAATGCCTTGACTGGCTGAAAGCAGTTCAACGGCCAAAATACCGCGTGTGTTGCTGCTCATATCATGTAGGCGGCGAGCGGCAAAGGTCGCCATGGAGACATGATCCTCTTGGTTTGCTGAGGTAGGCAGGCTGTCAATCGACGCTGGGTGGGCCAGGGTTTTGTTTTCACTGGCTAACGCCGCAGCAGTGACCTGTGCGATCATAAATCCAGAGTTAACCCCCCCGTTGTTTACCAAAAACGCAGGGAGTTTGCTGAGGTTAGTGTCGATAAGTAGCGCCATCCGACGCTCCGATAGGCTGCCAATCTCTGCAATCGCTAATGCGAGGTTGTCTGCAGCCATGGCAACGGGCTCGGCGTGGAAGTTACCCCCAGAAATAATGTCGCCATCTTCTGGGAACACCAGTGGGTTATCGGATACCGCATTAGCTTCCGTAATGAGCACGTCGGCGGCTTGGCGAATTTGCTGCAAGCAAGCGCCCATCACCTGTGGTTGGCAGCGCAGTGAGTAAGGGTCTTGAACCTTTTCGCAGTTTTGGTGGCTATCGCCAATTTCACTGGACTCATTTAATAGGTGGCGATACGCGGCAGCGGCATCCATTTGGGTTTGGTGGCCGCGTACGGCGTGAATGCGTGGATCGAAGGGGCGTCGGCTGCCGAGGGCTGCTTCCACTGATAATGCACCACAAACCGTGGCAGCGGCGTACAGATCTTCGGCCTCGAACAGACCTTCGAGGGCAAAGGCCGTGGACGCCTGCGTACCATTAAGTAGCGCCAGCCCTTCTTTTGGCCCCAGTGTAATAGGCGATAACCCAGCGATTTTTAACGCGGCTTCACCAGAAATCACTTCGCCTTTATAACGCGCTTGGCCTTCTCCCAATAGTACCGTGCTCATATGCGCGAGAGGCGCAAGGTCGCCTGAAGCGCCCACGGAACCTTTTTTGGGAATACAGGGATACACCTCGCGGTTGACCAGCTCTGCCAGTGCTTTGACGACCTCAAAGCGGATCCCGGAATAGCCACGCGCCAAGCTCGCAATTTTGAGCACCATCATCAGGCGCACGGTGGCATCGTCCATAAACTCACCAATGCCCGCTGCGTGAGACAGCACAATCGAGCGCTGGAGTGTTTCCAGATCGTCCAGCTCAATACGGGTATTGGCCAATAAGCCAAAGCCCGTATTGATGCCGTATACCACCCGTCCTTGCTCAAGGACGTTGGTGACAGTGTCGGTGCTGGTTTTCATAGTGGCTTCAATGCCGTCAGTAAACGCCAGTTGCACGGGCTCTCGGCTGACTTGTCGTAGTTGGTCTAGGGTGAGCTCACCAGGTTGTAGCGTTAATGTGTACATCTTGCTCTCCTTAGCGCAGCGGTTGGTTAGGTAAGTCCAACAGCGGCAGATCGAGTTGTTCTTCTTTGGCGCAATCAATGGCAATATCGTACCCGGCATCGGCGTGGCGCATGACGCCTGTCGCAGGATCGTTTCGCAACACCCGTTCCACACGTTGGTGGGCATCATCCGTGCCGTCACAGACAATCACCACGCCAGAGTGTTGTGAAAAGCCCATGCCAACACCGCCACCATGGTGCAAAGATACCCAGGTGGCTCCTGATGCTGTGTTTAGCATCGCGTTGAGTAATGGCCAATCAGACACCGCGTCCGAGCCATCGAGCATGCCCTCGGTTTCACGGTTCGGGCTCGCGACTGAGCCTGAGTCTAAGTGGTCACGGCCAATCACCACGGGCGCTTTGAGTTCGCCATTTTTCACCATTTCGTTAAAGGCAAGAGCCAAGCGGGCACGGTCTTTGACACCCACCCAACAAATACGAGCCGGTAAGCCTTGGAACTGAATGCGCTCTTTGGCCATATCCAGCCAGTTGTGCAGGTGCGGGTCATCCGGGATTAGCTCTTTGACTTTTTGGTCGGTTTTATAGATATCTTCCGGATCGCCTGACAGGGCCGCCCAGCGGAACGGACCAATTCCTTGGCAGAATAACGGACGAATATAGGCAGGGACAAATCCTGGGAAATCAAAGGCATTGTTAACCCCCACTTCGAGTGCCATTTGGCGAATGTTATTGCCGTAATCCAAGGTCGCCGCGCCGCGCGTTTGCAAATCAAGCATCGCTTTTACTTGTACGGCCATTGACGCTTTCGCCGCTTTCACAACCTCTGCTTCGTTTTCTTTGCGCTGAGCAGCGGCTTGCTCCATGGTCCAACCTTGCGGTAAGTAACCATTGAGAGGGTCGTGGGCTGAGGTTTGGTCGGTGACCACATCGGGGGTGATATTGCGCTTCACCAGCTCAGGGAAAACATCAGCCGCATTGGCCAGTAACCCAATGGAAACGGGCTTGTCAGCTTGATTGGCTTGCTCAATCATCTCCAGGGCTTCGTCAAGCGAGGTAGCTTTGCGATCGACATAGCCAGTGCGCAAGCGATAATCGATACGGCTTTCATCACACTCAACCGCAATCATTGAAAAGCCAGCCATGGTGGCTGCCAGTGGCTGAGCGCCACCCATGCCACCCAGACCACCGGTCAAGATCCAACGTCCCTTGGCTTCACCATCGAAATGCTTCTTAGCGACGGCAACAAAGGTTTCGTAAGTACCTTGAACAATGCCCTGCGAGCCGATATAAATCCAGCTCCCAGCGGTCATTTGGCCATACATCATCAAACCTTGCTTATCTAGCTCATTGAAGTGTTCCCAGTTGGCCCAGTGCGGCACCAAGTTTGAGTTGGCAATAAGCACTCGGGGCGCATCTTTGTGGGTGGGGAATACGCCCACCGGCTTGCCGGATTGCACCAACAAGGTTTGATCGTCATCGAGACGTTTAAGCACGTCGACAATTTTATCGAAACATTGCCAGTTGCGTGCGGCCCGTCCAATTCCCCCGTAGACAACTAAGCCATTAGGGTGTTCGGCCACGTCTGGATGTAGGTTATTCATTAGCATGCGAAGGGGGGCTTCGGTTAGCCAGCTTTTAGTATTTAGCTCTGGCCCGGTTGGGGCTTTAACCGTGCGTGAATCAAAACGTGGATCCGTCATGGTTACTCTCCTTGTTGGTGAATATGGTGCGATGCCGCGTGTAGCATGGTCCAAGCCATGCGAGCCGCTAATCGACTGGTTTGTTGGTCGCGATCGTAGTGAGGATTAACTTCAGTGATGTCGCACACGGGAACACGAACGCGCTGCCGGTCGGCTTCACTAAAAATGGATTGAATCAGTGGTTCAATGACTTGCACTGGGACGCCGATTGTCGCTGGTGCGCTCACACCTGGCGCGGCACTGGCGGGAAAAACATCCATATCAAGCGTGAGGTATAAGTAATCACACCCTTGGATAAATTCGCTTAATTTCGCTTTGAGTGCCGGTAGCGCAGCCACCTGCATGTCGGTATCTTCTTCTACCCAGCACCCAAGTTGTGCGGCTTTATCAAAGAGTGCCTGGGTGTTGCTGGTTCGGCTTACGCCTAGGCAGGCATAGTGAAATGGCCAGCCTTTTTGCTGACAAAGCTGGGCGATCTGCGCAAAGGGTGTCCCTGAACTACCGGCTTCGCTGATCCCTTGTGGCGTGCGCAAGTCAAAGTGCGCATCAAAATTAATGATGCCAATCTTGGGTGCCTTCTGGGATGAGACATGACGTGACAAGTAGCCGGATAAACCTTGAAAACTGGCCCACGCGGTTTCATGTCCGCCCCCCAGCACCAGAACATTATGCTGTGATAGTGTTTGGTGAATGTGTTGACTTAGCCCTTGCTGTGCAAGAACGAGGTCGGTGTCATCACAGACGATATTGCCACCATCATAGAGGGCAGGAGCGTTGTGCCAGGCAAAGTTCGCTAATGCCTGCCGAATCGTATCCGGTGCCAGTGCCGCACCCTGACGACCTTTGTTGCGAGCGACACCTTCATCGCAAGCAAAACCGTAGATCACTACGCCGCCTTGTTCACAAGAAGACGTGTACGAGGTCACCGTTTGGTGCAAGCGTCGTCCGCGCTCGCCGTCCTCTGGGTCAACACGCCCTTGCCACAGCGTCATATCAGCCGGTAAGTGTTTCATCAGCGGCTCCCCTGGTTGTCATACCATGTTCCGGCAACGATGCGCCCAGCCAGTGGCGCAGTGCCCACCATGTAACTAAGCTCAGCCGGGGATTGGCAATGCCAAACCGCCAAATCCGCATCAAATCCGACAGCGATTTGCCCTTTGTTGTCTAGCCCCATGGCTTGTGCAGCATGGCGGGTGACACCGTAGAGGTTCTCTTTAGGCGTCAATTTAAAAAAGGTTGAGGCCATGTTCATCATCAGGGTTAACGAGGCAAAGGGTGACGTTCCTGGGTTAAAGTCCGTCGCGAGTGCCATGGGTACTTGGTTGTCACGCAATGCTTGAATCGGAGGGAGTTGAGTTTCACGGAGAAAGTAAAACGCACCAGGAAGCAAGGTCGCAACCGTGCCGCACTCTGCCAAAAGCTGAGCGTCGGCTTCTGATAAGTATTCAATATGATCCACCGACAAGGCGCCTGCTTTTGCGGCTGCCACACTGCCACCGAGATCGCTGAGCTGTTCGGTGTGCGCTTTAATCTTTAATCCATGCGCATTGGCTGCGGCATAGACTTTTTCTGCTTGGTCGACGCTAAAGGCTATTTTTTCACAAAAGACGTCTACGGCGTCAGCCAGTTGCTGTTCTGCCGCGGCGGGGATCACCGAGTGACAAACATAATCAATATAATGGTCGGCATCGTGTTGATACTCAGGCGGTAATGCATGCGCCGCTAACAAAGTCGTTGAGATATTGATAGGCAAGTGCTGTTCAATGGCTCTTGCTACACGCAACATTTTGAGCTCGTCTTCGAGGGTAAGCCCATAGCCTGATTTGATTTCGATTGTTGTGACACCGTCACGCATTAACGCCTCTGCCCGAGGGAGAGCAAGCGCCAGTAATGTCTCTTCGCTGGCCGCACGGGTAGCATTCACGGTCGATAAAATCCCCCCACCTTGTTTTGCAATGGTTTGATAGGGCACACCGTTGAGGCGCTGCTCGAATTCACCGGCGCGATTGCCGGCAAATACCAAGTGTGTGTGACTATCGATAAGTCCTGGTGTGACTAGGCAGCCATTTAACGACTGCTTGGGCCAATCAAGCTGCTTGGCTTGCTCCCCTAGCGCAACGATTTTTCCGTTCTCGACGGCGATCGCAGAGCCAGACTGGCATTGATAGCCTGACGCTTCACTCATCGTGCTCGCCATACTGATGACGTTTGCCTCGGTAAAGACCTTTTTCATGGTGAATACCTTGCTATTCCATAAATGTCTATACAAATGTATAGACAAATAATAGAGCAAACACAAGAGAAAGTGTAAAGGTTTTGTGATCAACTCGATCGTTTTTCGGCGAGAAGCGAGAGGTTTAACGTAGAAGGGGAGGACGAGCCTTAATCATAAAGGCCCACTTTAAAGTCTGAAACCCGTTCATCATAGCGACCGGATTGACGCAATTGTTGTAAACCTTGATTTAGCGCTGAGAGGTATTCATCCAACAAGCATCGCCTAACGAGAGCGCTAGGCTATCTGTCTGTGCGTGACGTGAGTTTATAACGTGAACCAGGATGGTAGAGTAATGCGGCGCTGACCAGCGTTTGCTGACTCCAGGTGCGGCGGTGGAGTAAAAGGCAGGGCTCATCAGACTTCATCGCCAATGCCTCTTTGACTGCTGCTGATGGATTAATCGCTTCGACACTATGCTCAATGGTGTTAACTGGGCACACTGAAGACAAGTACTCATTGGGGGTGGTCTGGTTGAAGTCTTGTTCCAGATAGGCAGGCGCAAGCGCCGGGTTCACCCAGCGCTGCTCGAGCTGGAGCGGTATCTCATCACCGTAGTGGACAATTTCGCTGTAGTAGACGTCGGTGCCTAACATCACACCCAAGCGCATTGCCACATCAACGGGCGCAGAGAGGCGTTTCAATGCATGGGTGACGCTGTGATAGTGCTGACCGCGTGCAGTGACTTCATCGGCAATATTGCGAATGTCCATCAACGGGGATTCCGCTTTGGGTTCAGTGACAAACGTGCCTAGCCGTGGCGTGCGTTCGAGTAACCCATCAGTCACCAAGTCACGAACCGCCTTATTGACCGTCATCCGGCTAACATTGAATAGGTCGCACAGTTCGTACTCGGTGGGGATACGCGTACCAACCGGCCAAACCCGTGTCTCAATTTTTTCTTCAATATAGGCTTTGATTTGTTGATAACGGGGCGCATTGGCCATACGGTTTCCTTGTCAAAATTGTGTATACAAATCAGGGTTAATGAAGTTTCATGTAAAATCAAGTGAATGATAGAAAACTTGATTGTTTATCACGCTGATTCTCGCGTAGAAATTATTATTGGGATGACTTGCATCACAAATGCGGGATCTTCATAATCGTCATTCTACTCGCACTGTGCGGTTACTTACTAATCGCCAAAATACACTTCATGTGCCACTTGGTGTGTGGCACCACTGAGAAGGATTGTTATCAATGCCTCTAATTACTCTCCCTGACGGCAGTCAGCGTTCTTTTGACCACCCTGTTTCGACTTATGATGTTGCCAACGATATTGGCCCAGGCCTTGCCAAAGCGTGTATTGCCGGTCGTGTAAATGGTGAGCGTGTTGACGCGTGTGATCTTATCGAGCACGACGCGCAACTGGAAATCATTACCGCGAAAGATGAAGACGGGTTAGAAATCATTCGCCACTCTTGTGCGCACCTTTTAGGTCATGCGATTAAGCAGCTTTTCCCTGACACTAAGATGGCGATTGGTCCAACCATCGACAACGGTTTCTACTACGACATAGACATGGATCGCTCGCTCACCCAGGATGACCTGGACGCCATTGAAAAGCGTATGAAAGAGTTGGCGAAAACCAAATATCAGGTCGTGAAGAAAAACGTCAGCTGGCAAGAGGCGCGCGATACGTTTGAAGCGCGTGGTGAATCATACAAGATAGAAATCTTGGATGAGAATGTATCACGTGACGACCGTCCGGGCTTGTACCACCACGAAGAATACATTGATATGTGTCGTGGCCCACACGTGCCAAACATGAGCTTTTGTCAGAACTTCAAAGTCCTAAATGTGGCTGGCGCTTACTGGCGTGGTAATAGTGACAACAAAATGCTGCAGCGAATCTATGGCACAGCATTTGCGGATAAAAAGCAACTTAAAGCACACTTAGTGCGTCTCGAAGAAGCCGCGAAGCGCGATCACCGTAAGCTGGGTAAGCAACTTGACCTGTACCATATGCAGCAAGAAGCACCTGGGATGGTATTTTGGCACCATAACGGCTGGACTATTTTCCGTGAACTTGAGCAGTTTATCCGCGACAAGTTGACTGAGTATGATTACCAGGAGGTCAAAGGGCCGCTGATCATGGATCGCGTGCTTTGGGAGCGCTCGGGCCACTGGGATAAGTATGCGGACTACATGTTCACGACGAATTCTGAGAACCGTGAATACGCCCTTAAGCCGATGAACTGCCCCGGTCATGTTCAGATCTTTAACCAAGGTCTGAAGTCTTACCGTGACCTACCGTTGCGTATGGCGGAATTTGGTAGCTGCCACCGTAATGAGCCCTCTGGTGCGCTGCATGGCTTGATGCGTGTTCGTGGCTTTACTCAAGACGATGCGCACATTTTCTGTACCCCAGAACAGGTACAAGAAGAAGTCAGCGCGTGTATCGAGATGGTCTATGAGACCTATCAGACTTTTGGCTTTAACAACATTGAAGTCAAGCTGTCGACACGTCCTGAAACACGTGTCGGCTCAGATGAAATGTGGGATAAAGCCGAGCAAGCCTTGAATGAAGCCCTAACGGCAATGGATATTCCATTTGAAATTCAAGAGGGTGAAGGTGCATTCTACGGACCTAAGATTGAGTTTACGCTACATGATTGTCTCGATCGTGCGTGGCAGTGTGGTACAGTACAACTTGATTTCGCGTTGCCTGAGCGCTTGAGCGCAACGTACGTAGGGGAAGACAACGAACGCCATACGCCGGTGATGATTCACCGCGCTATTCTGGGCTCGTTGGAACGTTTCATCGGGATTCTTATCGAAGAATACGCGGGACACTTCCCTGCGTGGTTATCACCACAACAAGCGGTTGTGATGAATATCACGGATAAACAAGCAGGTTACGCGCAAGAGATTGCGAAAAAACTGCAAAAAGCTGGATTTAGAGCCTCTGCGGACTTGAGAAACGAGAAGATTGGCTTTAAAATCCGCGAACACACTTTGAAGCGTGTTCCGTATATGTTGGTTTGTGGTGACCAGGAAATGGAAGCTGGCGAAGTCGCAATACGGACCCGTAAAGGTAAAGATTTGGGTAAAATTAAGATTGATGACTTCTTAGCGCAGTTGCAGCAAGAAGTGCAAGATCGAACACTCAATATTGTGGAGGAATAAGGTATTAAAGGCGCAAGAAAAGCCCCGGCAAAGAAGAACGCTCATCGTCTAAACAACGAAATTCGTGGTGTTAAGGAAGTACGTCTGACTGACGCCGACGGTGAACAAGTGGGTATTGTCCCATTTGATGAAGCACTCGCCAAAGCAGAAGAGGCGACTCTTGACTTGGTAGAGATCAGTCCGAACGCTGAGCCGCCGGTTTGTCGTATCATGGATTACGGCAAATTCCTTTACGAGAAGAGTAAAGCTGCGAAAGAGCAGAAGAAAAAACAAAAGACTATTCAGGTTAAGGAAGTCAAATTCCGTCCTGGCACAGATGTAGGCGACTACCAGGTAAAACTACGCAACCTGGTTCGCTTCATTGAAGAGGGCAATAAGGTCAAGGTCACTATCCGATTCCGCGGTCGCGAAATGGCGCACCAAAGCATCGGTGTTGACGTGCTGAACCGCTTGAAAGAAGACACTGCTGAAATTGCTTCAGTAGAAAGCTTTCCTTCACGCATCGAAGGCCGTCAGATGATCATGGTTCTGGCCCCAAAGAAGAAGTAATTCTGGCTTCCAAGTAACAAGCGGCTGCGCCTGCTGGGTGCAGCCGCTTTGTTCGCCAAATTGCTATGTTATTAACACAATGCGGAGTTATTCATCATGTCTAAGATGAAATCCAACAAAGGTGCTGCTAAGCGTTTCAAAAAAACGGCTGGTGGCTTCAAGTACAAGCGTGCAACCAAGCGTCATATCTTGACTAAACGTACTACTAAGAACAAGCGTCAGCTTCGTCCAAATGCGGTTCTTCCTGCGTGTGAAAACGCGCAAGTTGCTCGCATGCTGCCATACGCATAAGTTTTTAGTTTTATTATTTAGTTTAGGAGAGAGACAATGGCTCGCGTAAAACGTGGTGTACAAGCTCGTGCACGTCACAAGAGTGTAATGAAGCAAGCGAAAGGTTACTATGGTGCGCGTTCACGCGTATACCGCGTAGCTTTTCAGGCGGTAACGAAAGCAGGTCAATATGCTTACCGTGACCGTCGCAACAAGAAACGCCAATTCCGTCAACTGTGGATCGCACGTATCAACGCTGCGGCTCGCCAAAACGGTATGTCATACAGCCGTCTGATTAACGGTCTTAAAAAGGCATCGATCGAAATCGATCGTAAGATCCTTGCCGATATCGCGGTATATGACAAAGCAGCATTCTCTGTGCTGGTAGAAAAAGCGAAAGCTTCACTGTAATTTTTACAGTAAAGAATTGCTGAGAAAGGAGAGCTTCGGCTCTCCTTTTTTGTTATTTGTTGGTGTCTAGATAATTTAACTTTGTGCATATAAAAGTGTGTTCTGGCACTTGTTCTGTATTCCTATCATCATGATATAGTGCTCAAAAAGTGAAACAAAGGACATTCGATGAACCAATACGTCTTTTTTTGTCAGCCTAACAACTGTGACCAGTTTACTTACTTGATCAAGGAATCCCCCAACTACCTTGCCGAAAAAGAAGCATTGTTAGAGCAGGGGTTGATCATCGAAGGGGATGTGATTGTTGCTGATTGTGCGGAGACTGCGATTGAAAAATTCCGCCAGATTAATCTCAATGCAATCGAGGATTACATTCAGCACGATCCTACCGTTGGCTTTACGACTTTTATCGTGGAAATGTATTATTCGCTGCGTCGCCGGCTTGGAATGAAATCATGATTGTTGATATTTATCAGGTTGATGCCTTTAGCGCGTCATTGTTTCAGGGAAACCCGGCAGGGGTGTGTATCTCGACGTCTATGTTGGATGAAGCAACTATGTTATCCATTGCCGAGGAAATGGCTGTCTCTGAAACGGCGTTTCTTGCCTTAGATACCATGTCCCTACGCTGGTTTACACCGAAAGTAGAAGTCGCACTCTGCGGTCATGGCACACTTGCAACAGCACATATTTTAGCTGAGCGCGGTGATGTTAAAATGGGTGACAATGTCACTTTTTATACCCAGTCTGGACCGCTTGAGGTGACGATACAACGCGAGGGGATCGCGATGGCATTTCCTGTTCCAGAGCTGGTAGAGGTAACGCCAAATCCATTGCGGCTAGAAGGTTTAGGTATACATGGCTCTGTTATCCGCGCGAGTTATTGCTTTGGCGAAAAAGAGCTATTGGTGGTTAATTCTGAAGACGATGTAAAAGCGCTGTCTCCTGATTTTGCTGCGCTAACTACGCAGCCTGGACGTGGCGTGGTGGTGACTGCAGCAAGCTCTGATAACACGGTCGATATTGTCTCTCGCTACTTCGCCCCTTGGGTAGGGGTGAATGAAGATCCCGTGACGGGTTCGGCGCATTGCGCGCTGGCAGCGTATTGGTCAAAAGCATTGAGTAAAAAGCAGCTTATCGGTTATCAAGCGTCCGCGCGCGGTGGGCATATCAAGATGACGCTTACCAACGAGCATGTGTTGCTACAAGGCCAAGCAGTGACCGTATTTGGCGGAAAGTTAGATTTAAGTAAGACCTAGCAAAAATCAGCGCAACCAAAAAAGAGGCCAAACGGCCTCTTTTCAGTGGTGAAGTGGGGTTACGCCACTTGTACTTGTTGTTGTTCGATGTCTTCACTGGGTGTGGCACCAGACTCAGCACCGTGCATCCAACGAATCAGCGTGCCGGATAGCGCGAGTAAGATCACACCGGAAATCGCAGCGGTTGCCGCGATACCACCGAAGATGGCCAAGGCACCATAATCACCGACATGTGAGCCAATGATGCCCGCCACATAGTTGGCAATCGCGTTAAAGCCGAACCAGGCGCCCATCATCAATGAGGCCAAGCGTAGCGGCGCGAGCTTAGTAACCAAGGATAAACCGATCGGCGAGAGGCAAAGTTCGCCTAACGTGTGGAAGAAGAACGCGCCCACTAGCCAAAACATCGACGTCTTCACTGTGGTATCACCGCCTTGCTCCAACACAGCGCCAATCATGCACACGAATCCAAGCGCCAACATAAATAAAGCCATCGCGAACTTCACGGGCGAGCTTGGCTCTTTAGGACCCAAACGAACCCATAATGACGCTGCAATAGGGGCACAAACGATGATGAAGAAAGGGTTAAGTGATTGGAACCACGCCGCTGGTATCTCAAACCCACCCACCATACGATCCGTATACTCTTGAGTATAAATATTCATCAACCCGCCAGCTTGTTCAAAGCCGGCCCAGAAAATAATCACGAATAAACCCATCAATAAGATGACTTTAAGGCGATCGATTTCTTGCTTAGTCAGTGGGGCATTGGTCTTGGAATGATTGGCGTCTCGCGCTTGCTGTGCGGCTGGGACTCGGCCTATTTCACCTAACCAAGAATTGGCCATGGTTAGCTGGATCAGCAAGCTGAACACCATACCCACACCGGCGGCAAAGAAGCCATATTGCCAGCCGTAAGCGCTGGTCACAGAGCCAGAGACGAAGCCTGCTAACAATGAGCCAATGTTGATGCCCATATAAAAGATGGTAAACGCACCATCACGACGATGATCGCCTTCATCATAAAGGTCACCGACCATCGTCGAAATGTTGGGTTTTAACAGGCCACAACCGGTGATGAGCAACGCGAGACCGGCGTATAGCGTATGAACAATGTCTAAACCGTATTGTTGAGCAGGGAAAGCTAAGGTGAATTGTCCAATTGCCATCAGTGCACCACCGACAACGACAGCGCGACGTTGGCCAATAAAGTTATCGGCAATCCAGCCACCAATCAGTGGCGTGATATAGACGAGGCCAGTGTAGTAGCCATAAAGTTCGAGTGCGTCTTTGGTTGACCAGCCTAAACCACCGTTAATGGTTTGATCGGTCAAGTAAAGGACGAGGATGGCACGCATGGCGTAGTAGGAAAAGCGCTCCCAAAGCTCAGTGCCAAAAAGTAAGAACAGTCCCCGAGGGTGACCAAGTATTGTTTTTTGGTTTTCCATAACTATCTAATTATTCGTTGAATGATTGTTGGGTCTGCATGGGGTTAGCCGGGTGCAGGGTGTTGGCCTTAACGCCTTTGTAAAATGGCCTCCTGTATTTTGTAACAAAATATGTAAAACTAGCGTAATGGTTTTTTACCAAAATTAAAAACTATTATTCAAGTCGCTTGTGCGTGAATAATAATATCCTGTCTATTATTTGTGGGATATATAACCAAAGTAGACCTGCCACCTATAGTGACGTGACAGGCGTTAACGTCTTTGCGTGGGATCAAAGGAGAGGGGATTATGTGATAGAGGTCACTTTAGAGGTGTTCAGCGATCAGGCGATGGCTTGACGTAACCACAGGGCTATATCTTCGTACATCACTTGGTGACTTTGATCAGCATCAGCCCAGCTCATCACAAACTGGTAAAGTTTTTCTGGATGGTAGGCTTGTCCGATCAATTGATTGGCCAGGGTTTCTAGCGGTCCTGGCGTTAAACTGTCAGTGAATAACTGGCAATCGATGATTTCTCCATTTTTCACATCCAAATGCAGCTCAACCCCTCCCCATTCAAAACGTTCATCAAAGGTATGCATGAACTGCGGGCTGTTACCAAAATTCCATGACCAACTGCACTGTTTTTCATAAATAGCGTCAAACCCTTCGACATCGGGCTTGGCGTCGGGGGAAATGTACTCAACCTCAGTGGTATGGCCGTAATGGCGGAAAAAGGCGGTTTTAATCGCGTCACACACGCGTTGGTGATCAACGTCTGGGACAAAGTCAGCGATATTGGCCACGCGCGCACGCACAGATGCAATCCCCTTAGCTTGTAGTTTTTTAGGATCAGGGTTGAGGTAGTCACCCAGTCGCGACAAGTTGGCATTAATCAATAGCGTACCGTGGTGAAAGCCGCGATCTTTGGCCTCTTTGTAGGCAGAGCCCGATACTTTTCTTGGGCCTTCGGGCGTGTCCATGGTGAGATCATTTCGGCCACTGGCTGAGGCTCTGATCCCGAGCGTTTTCAGCGCATTCAACACAATTTGTGTTGATACCGACTTGTCATAACCGGGCTTGCCGGCCATAAAGGTAAAATTGGTGTTGCCCAAATCATGAAACACCGCGCCCCCACCGCTTTGGCGTCTCGCCAACACCACAGCATCTTGTTCCATTTTGCGTGTATTACACTCGCGCCATGGGTTTTGACCGCGTCCAATAACCACCGTATTGTCATTACGCCATAGGAACAGGACGTTCTGCTGTGCCGACATGGTACGAAATATGGTGTCTTCCACGGCCAGATTGAACCAAGGGTGAGTGGACGTCGAAACAAACACACGTAAAGGGCGACTAGTGTCTTGCATACTGGCTCCAAGTATTCGGTAAACAAATTATTCGGGAAACGCGAGCGCGGACCAACTGGATTGTTGCCACGCAAGCTCGTTCGGCAATCAATATAGACGCTAGAATATCAAACAATGCTTAGCGAGTTATTCAATCAGCGCTAACAGGCTCGATTTTTACCGCATTAACGCGCTGAATGACCAATCTGCCATCAAAATGACGCCACACGTGACCGGATGGCGAGGAAAAATAGCGTAAATGCTGTTTAGCGTTTGGCATTAGTCGTGGCATTAATTAGTATGTAAGGTCAATTTATTACCTGTTCTCTCAGTCAATTGGCATTGAGGCGTATTATTGAGACGACTCTGTCAGTTTGCTCAGACAATGGGTGAAACCATGATGTCAGCAGGTATTGTCACGCACCTACCTGATTTGGACTGCCCAACGGGTCGACGAGGAAACAATGCAACAATTAGAAGAAATTCTTGCGAATGCAACCAGTGCGGTGGCCGATGCCGCCTCTGTGGCTGCATTGGATGAAGTCCGGGTTAAATTCCTAGGAAAGAAAGGCGAGCTAACCGCACAATTACAGGCGTTGGGCAAACTGCCTCCGGAAGAGCGCCGCGAAGCGGGCCAAACGATTAACCAAGCCAAGCAAACCGTACAACAAGCGATTGCTGAGCGTAAAAATGCACTTGAGCGCGCCGAGTTGGAAGCGAAGCTTGCCGCAGAAACCATTGATGTAAGCTTGCCGGGCCGTCGTATTGAAAACGGTGGTATTCACCCCGTGACGCGCACCATTGAACGTATTGAGCAATTTTTCGGTGAGTTGGGTTTCTCTGTTGCGTCCGGGCCAGAGATTGAAGATGGTTTTCATAACTTTGATGCGCTGAATATCGCCCCAGATCATCCTGCGCGTACCGACCACGATACTTTCTTCTTTAACCCTGATTTGATGTTGCGTACGCACACCTCTGGCGTGCAGATCCGTACCATGGAAGCGGGTAAACCTCCATTTCGTATTATTGCCCCCGGTCGCGTTTATCGTAATGACTACGACCAAACGCATACCCCGATGTTCCACCAAGTGGAAGGGTTATTGGTCGATAAAGACATCACCTTTGCTGATCTCAAAGGAATCCTCAATGACTTCTTGCGCAACTTTTTCGAGGAAGATCTAGAAGTGCGTTTCCGTCCCTCTTACTTCCCATTCACTGAGCCTTCTGCCGAAGTTGATGTGCGCCGCAAAGGCGGAAAATGGCTGGAGATCCTAGGTTGCGGCATGGTTCACCCGAATGTACTACGTGCGGTGAATATCGATCCAGAGGAATATCAAGGCTTTGCCTTTGGTATTGGCGTTGAGCGCCTAACCATGTTGCGCTATGGCGTGAATGATCTTCGTGCGTTCTTCGAGAACGATCTGCGCTTTTTGAAACAATTTAAGTAATCAGTGGGGCAAGGTAATAATGAAATTCAGTGAATCTTGGTTGAGAGAGTGGGTAAATCCAGCAAACGACACCGACGCGCTGGCCCATCAGATCACCATGGCCGGCCTTGAAGTCGATGAAATTGCACCCGTTGCTGGCGACTTTAGCGGCGTGGTTGTGGGTGAAGTGGTTGAGTGTGGCCAACACCCAGATGCAGACAAACTGCGTGTGACCAAAATCAATGTCGGCGACGATGAATTGCTTGATATCGTTTGTGGGGCACCTAACTGTCGTCAAGGCTTGAAAGTCGCGGTCGCGATGGTGGGCGCCGTATTACCCGGTGACTTCAAAATCAAAAAAGCGAAGCTGCGTGGTCAACCGTCCTTCGGTATGCTGTGCTCCTTTACCGAGCTGGGTATTGATGTGGAATCAGACGGCATTATCGAGCTGCCTGCCGACGCGCCAATTGGTACCGACATTCGTGATTACCTCGCGCTAAACGATGTCACCATCGATGTTGATTTGACCCCGAACCGTGCTGATTGTTTAAGCCTGCGTGGTTTGGCACGTGAAGTCGGCGTATTGAACCGCGCTGATGTCACTGAACCGAGCATCACACCGGTTGCGGCCAGCATTGAAGACAAGGTATCGGTGCGCATTGATGCGCCGCAAGCGTGCCCACGTTATTTAGGGCGTGTGGTAAAAAACGTCGATCTTAATGCACAGACCCCGCTGTGGATGCAAGAGAAACTGCGCCGCAGTGGCATTCGCGCTATCGACCCTGTGGTGGATGTCACTAACTATGTGATGCTTGAGCAAGGTCAGCCGATGCACGCCTTTGATCTTAGCAAGCTTGAGGGTGGCATTGTGGTACGCATGGCAGAAGAGGGTGAAACCCTCACATTGCTGGATGGCAACGAAGCAACCCTTAACGCTCAGACATTGGTGATCGCGGATGAGAAAAAAGCCTTGGCGATGGCCGGGATTTTTGGCGGGCAAGACTCTGGCGTCACCACCGACACCCAAGATATCTTGCTCGAGTCGGCGTTTTTTGCCCCTGACGTGATCCGCGGCCGTGCGCGTAGCTATGGTTTGCACACCGATTCCTCCCACCGTTTTGAACGTGGCGTCGACCCAGCGTTACAAGCGGCGGCGATGGAACGGGCGACTGAACTGCTTTTAGCGATTTGTGGTGGTGAAGCGGGAGAGATTATAACCGCTGAGTCAGCAGAAACACTGCCAACTCGTGACACTGTCACCCTCCGTCGTGAGAAGTTAGATGGTCTGTTGGGTCATTCTATCGATAACAGTGATGTACAAGCTATTTTGTCCCGTCTAGGGTGTGCGGTAACAGAAACGGAGAAGGGCTGGCAAGCAACGGCACCTAGCTGGCGTTTTGATATTGCCATTGAGCAGGATTTGATTGAGGAAGTGGGTCGTATTTACGGCTACGACAACATTCCAACCCGTGCGCCTAAAGCGGCACTGGCTATGCGCGAATACAAAGAGGCCGCGATGCCACTGAAACGTGTCCGCGATTTATTGGTTGACCGTGGCTTCCACGAAGCGATTACCTACAGCTTTGTTGAACCTAAACAGCAAGCGCTGATTGTACCCGATGTTGAGCCACTGATCCTGCCAAGCCCAATCTCTGCGGACATGTCAGCCATGCGCCTGAGCTTGCTTCCTGGGCTTTTAAACACGGTGGCCTATAACCAAAAACGTCAGCAGCCTCGTGTGCGCTTGTTTGAATTTGGCTTACGCTTTACCCCGGAAGGTGACACCGGTGGGACCGTTCGTCAATCGAGCATTTGCCAAGAGAGCATGCTTGCGGGTGTGATTGCAGGCCCTGGCAGTGAAGAGCATTGGGATCTGGCAAGCGCAACCGTCGACTTTTTTGATTTGAAAGGCGACCTAGAAGCGGTACTGGAACTCACCGGTAAGTTGAAAGACTTCCGTTTCGTGTCAGCATCCCATCCTGCCATGCACCCAGGTCAAACTGCCGCGATCGAGTTTGACGGCAAAGTAGTGGGTCACATTGGTACCTTGCATCCTGAGCTTGAGCGTGAGTTTGGCTTAAATGGCCGAACGGTGGTGTTTGAGCTGGAGTGGCAAGCCATTGACGAACGCTTTATTCCCGAAGCGGCAGGGCTGTCGAAATTCCCTGCCAACCGCCGTGATATTGCGGTGATTGCCGATCAATCGCTTGCGTCGGGCGACGTGGTGGACGCGTGTTTGCAAAGCGGCACCCCATTGCTTAAGGACGCACAGCTTTTCGACCTTTACACTGGCAAAGGTGTGGAAGAGGGCAAGAAGAGCTTGGCAATCGCACTGACCTTGCAATCTGATGCGCGCACGCTTGAGGAAGCCGATATCAATGATGCCGTGTCTGGTGTTGTTAGCCATTTATCAGAGAAATTAGGCGTTACCTTGCGTGATTAAGCTAACGTCATCCCAAAAAGCAGCGGAAACGCTGCTTTTTTTATGCCTAAATGGCCTAACATCTATCCATTTGAAAAACTAAATAAATTCACTATATTTGATGAGTAAGTGTTCAAATATTGATAAAAAAGCCTAATATTAAGCAGCTTAGTAGTCTATGACCTATGCTGGTTAAGAAAACGCTTGTAACACCTTGGTTTAAAAGGTCAATTTTTTGGACATTGCTCGTGATTTTTTAATGTAAAAAAGTTGGCGCAAATCAGCCAGTTGGCATACACTTGTTTGAGCTGGCCTGCAAATATCCCTAAAATACAAGGGCTAAAGACGTATGGGTCAAGTGTAGAATGGTGGTGTCGATACTGCGGTATTGCATATGTGTTCAACAATTCTTGAGGGAAAAACCTATGGCGCTCACTAAGGCCGATTTGGCTGAGAACCTGTTTGAAAATATCGGGATTAGCAAACGGGACGCCAAGGAGACAGTCGAGGTGTTTTTCGAAGAAGTTCGGAAAGCGCTCGAAAGTGGCGAACAGGTCAAGTTATCAGGGTTTGGTAACTTCGACTTGCGAGACAAGAATGAACGTCCCGGTCGAAATCCCAAAACAGGGGAAGATATTCCGATCACTGCGCGCCGCGTCGTGACATTTCGACCTGGCCAGAAACTCAAAGCGCGAGTTGAAAACGCAGACGTTGAACAATAACGTTGCGTGACCCCGACAGTGGTGACGATACCACACTAGAAAGCCGTGTGCCGATGCGCCACGGCTTTTTAATTTGTCTATACATGATCACATTGTGAGGGGAAAACACTGGGTTTATTGGTTATCTCGCTGTAACGTTTTGTTGTCTAGTTGTAATAAAAGGAAGCATTATGCTGACAGCACGCCCAGGTGCCTTTATTGATGCCGCATTGACTGCACCTCACGCTTTTACCCCAGACTCATGGCGAGTGGGCTCGCTCACCGTCAATCACAGTGCCCCCGGTATTATTTCGATACAGCCCGATGTCGCCAAGGTTTCGCGTTGCGTCGTATTGTCATCAGGCATTCATGGTGACGAAACCGCGCCCATCGAGCTTATTGACCGGCTACTCGCCGATATCTTGTCAGAGCAATTTATCCCCAATGTGCCGCTATTACTGATTATTGGTCATGCCGAAGCGATTAAAGCGCACACTCGCTTTATTGAAGATAACCTTAATCGTCTATTTGGTGGCTGGAATGAAGAAAAGAATGAAGAGCACTATCTTGCTAACCAATTGCAAACAGCCGTGAGCGACTTCTTTGCAACTCAGTCAACCGAGATGACCCGTTGGCATCTTGACTTACACAGTGCGATTCGTGAGTCCTATCATTATATGTTTGGTGTGATCCCCACCACGCCGACCGCGAGAGATGTACGTCCACTGGCCGCATTACTCAATGACGCCAAAATGGATGCCACTGTCCTTTCCCAATCGCCATCACCTACCTTTAGTTGGTATAGCACCAACCACCACGGTGCGCTGGCTGCCACCTTAGAAATGGGCCGGGTCGCGCCATTGTTTGAAAATGATATGCGTGAGTACGAGCCGCTTGCTCGCACCTTACGAGGCTTACTCAAAGCCGCCACATTACCGACTGAATTAGCGCCGATGCGCTTTTACCGTGTGACGCGAACCTTGACCAAGCACACCGATCAATTCGCGCTCACTTTTCCCTCATCGGCTAAAAACTTTACACCGTTCGAGCAGGGGGCATTATTGGCCACCGACCAGGGACAAGAAATCTATGCTGAACACGACGGTGAAGTGGTGATCTTTCCAAACGCGAATGTCCACGTTGGTCATCGGGCTGGATTACTCGCCACCCCCTTTGAGCCCACTGTCAATCAACCGATCTATGTGCACGCACCACAAAAAGCCTCGGCGTAGCGCTTTTCAAGCGGGGAATCAGTCGGTAAAGTGCGTCGCAGTATTGTTTTAATGGATGACGCATGCGAGTGTCAGAACTTACCGCCCGCCAACAGAGCCGTTGGCGGCGCGCGTTACTTACTTTCTCGGCTTTGCTTTTGTTGGTGTGTGGGCTTGCACTGAGTGTGGGCGAAATATGGATCAATCCTTTTGCGCCCGGCTCAACATTAGAGCAGCAGTTACTCCTACAACTTCGCCTCCCTCGTGTGCTAGTCAGTGTGATGATAGGCGCCTCACTGGCGATGGCTGGGGCAAGTTTACAAGTGCTATTGGGTAACCCACTGGCGGAGCCAGGTGTCTTAGGCATTTCCGGCGGCGCAAGCATCGCCGTGGTCTTACTGTTGTTGCTCGCGCCGGCTTGGACGTCGAGTGGCAGTATGGCCGTCGCTGCCATGTTGGGCGCGAGCTTGTTTACCTTTATATTAGTGATATTAGCCCGTCGCGCTCTAGCGACGGCTCGCATTTTATTGGTCGGTGTTGCGCTTAGCATTTTGGCGGGGGCAGGCGTCACCTTGGCGTTTTACTTCAGCACTGACTTTAATTTGCGCCAATTAATGGTTTGGTTAATGGGATCGCTGTCCGGCATGCGATTGGAGCATGTGGGTATACTGACAATGACCTTACCTTGTATTGCATTATTGTGGCGATACGGGCATAAACTTGACCAGCTTATGCTCGGCGAGTCTCAGGCGCAGCAATTAGGGCTAGACACACATCAACTACGTTGGCAATTGATCGCCTTAATCAGCGTTTTAGTCGGGGTGTCTGTGGCTGTGGCGGGTGTTATTGGCTTTATTGGCCTCATTGTTCCGCATTACTTACGCCTTTGGCTCGGCAGCCGTAACCGTACCTTGTTACCCATGTCTGCGTTGGCAGGGGCGCTATTATTGGTCAGCGCCGATACCGTTGGCCGACTTATTCTTCCCTCAGCGGAACTGCCGGTGGGGGTAGTGACCAGTGTGCTTGGTGCGCCATTATTTATTTGGATGTTGGTGAGGGCGGGATGATCGTTGACGCTAAAGACTTAAGCTTAGCACCACGTCTGCTGCCGATATCTTTATCGGTTGAGGCCGGGCAAGTGGTACACCTTATCGGCCCCAACGGAAGTGGTAAAAGCACGTTACTGGAACTCTTGTCGGGCTTGGAAGTGCCGCAATCGGGGAGTGTTTGGCTGCAAGGGCAACCGGTATCAGGACAAACCCGATACGATTTGGCGCAAGTGCGGGGATACCTGATGCAACAACAGCGCCCCGCGTTTGTCATGGCGGTATTTGAATACCTCAACCTGGTGCTCGATAGTGTGCAATTGGCAACCGGTGAGATTCGCGACAAGGCCGTCGCTGACGTGGTGTCTCGCTTGGCCATCAGCGACAAGCTCCACCGAAGAATAGACAGCTTATCGGGCGGTGAGTGGCAGCGGGTGCGTTTGGCGGGCGTTTTATTGCAAGTCTCAAAAGCGTTAAATCCACATGCGTGTTTACTGTTGCTAGATGAGCCGTCAACTGGGCTCGATGTCGCGCAACAGGCGGTGATTTATCAAGAAATAACCGCCTTGGCGCGAGAGCAGGAGATTGCGATTATCATGGCCAATCACGACTTAAACCGTACCCTTGAGCACGCGGATACGGTGGTGGTGCTTCAACAAGGGCGTATTGTTTCGCTTGGCCCACCGAAGGCAGTATTGACCGATCAGCTGCTTTCAGATGTTTTTGCCACCCCGCTAGAGCAAGTATCGACCGCCAATGGCCCGGTGATCATGCGCGCGTCTTCGGCATGAGTGTGAATATCTTAAAAACTAGCTTTCGTCGTCGTTTTCAATCACATTAAGCTTGGCGCGAATAAACTCGGCATGATCCACATAAAGTAGCTCGGCGGTTTTACGGATCACCGCTTCTTCGAGCGGGTCGATATTTTCATCGGCATACGCCACCGACCACATCGCCTCGATTAGAGCTATCCGCGCTTGTGGGTCAAGATCGCGCAGTTTATCCGTATATTCATACAGCGAGGTCGCATGCTCACTGTGTTGCCTTGCATCGTCCAACAATTGCTCAGCTTGTGCGGTGTCCAGGGAAAGGAGCTGGCATATTCGATCACGTTTCGTGGCCTTCTCGCGCTCGTCGATATCGTGATCGGCCATCGCCACTTCACTTAATAGCCCCGCCATCGCTTGGTGGAGGGATAGCCCCGCTTGCTGACCCGATTGTCCTATATCAGCGTTCAGCGCCGACTCTAATTTATTCAGTAGTTGTTTAAGCATGGTCACTCTCCTCACTGCGGAGCGAAATTGTGATTGGTTTATTCAGACACTGTCGCGGTTTGGCCATTTGCTAGACAATACGTCGCAAATGCGCTCAGCGTTTACTTATTACCGGTATGGTATAGAGGGCGGGTCACTCAATGACACGCAGCCTCACCCATCCCGCTTTGATTCTTTTTACTTTGTGATAGGATGCGACACCAATCAACCTTATTTATCGGCTGTGACACTGATAAACGCCTTAAAAGATTAAGCAGTAAGCAGGAATCGCCTTGAGTTCACGTCATCACAACACGCCAGAGACACTGTTTGCAGCGCTAAACGATTGTATGCTGCAAGACCGTTTTCGTTTTAAAAAGCGCATCCACGGCGCGCAAAAAATCAAAAAAGACGACGCCAAACAGGCGGTGTACGACCAAATCGCCGCAGAGATGGCGCAGAGTATGCAGCGTTTGTTGTCGCGACAAGCCAGTACGCCAACCGTTCGCTATCCAGAAGAACTGCCTGTTAGTCAGAAGAAAGATGACATTGCCGAGGCAATCGCGAACAACCAAGTGGTGATCATTGCGGGGGAAACGGGCTCAGGTAAAACCACTCAGCTGCCCAAAATCTGTATGGAGCTTGGGCTAGGTGTCGCCGGTACCATTGGTCACACTCAGCCACGTCGCTTGGCCGCGCGCTCGGTCGCCTCACGGATTGCTGAAGAGCTTGACGTGGAGTTAGGCAGCAGCGTGGGCTATAAAGTGCGCTTCAACGACAAAGTCTCGGAGTCGACGCAAGTCAAACTGATGACGGACGGGATCTTGCTGGCCGAAATCCAGCACGATCGGTATCTGAATCAGTACGATTGCATCATTATCGATGAAGCCCACGAGCGCAGCCTAAACATCGATTTTATTCTTGGCTATTTGCGCGAGTTATTGCCTAAGCGCCCCGATCTCAAAGTCATCATTACCTCGGCAACCATCGATCCTGAGCGCTTTTCCAAGCACTTCAATAATGCGCCTATGATAGAGGTGTCTGGCCGAACGTATCCGGTGGAAGTGCGCTACCGCCCATTGGTGGAAGAGGACGATAGCGATCGTGACCAGCTGGAAGCGATCAGCGATGCGGTTGATGAGCTGTGCCTTGAAGGGCCGGGTGATATCCTGATTTTTATGAACGGTGAGCGTGAAATTCGCGACACCGCTGAGCACCTTCAGCGCCGTCAACTGCGTGATACCGAGGTTTTACCCTTATACGCGCGACTGTCTGCTGGCGAGCAAAACCGTGTATTCCAATCTCACTCGGGACGCCGGATTGTACTGGCCACCAACGTCGCTGAGACCTCACTAACCGTACCGGGCATTAAGTATGTGATTGATCCCGGCACGGCGAGGATTTCTCGCTATAGCTACCGGACCAAGGTGCAGCGACTGCCGATTGAGCCGATTTCACAGGCGAGTGCTAATCAGCGTAAAGGACGCTGTGGCCGTGTATCGGAAGGCATTTGTGTGCGTCTGTATAGCGAAGAGGACTTTTTAGGCCGTCCGGAATTTACCGATCCAGAAATTTTGCGGACGAATCTAGCCTCCGTTATCTTGCAAATGACGGCACTAGGGCTTGGTGATATTCAAGCCTTTCCGTTCGTTCAACCGCCTGACAGCCGTCATATTAAAGATGGTGTCCGCTTGCTTGAAGAGCTGGGCGCGATTAAGCCCGGCCAAGCCACAGACAAACGTAAACTGACCGCCATCGGTAAGACCTTGGCCAAACTGCCGATTGACCCGCGTTTGGCACGTATGGTGATTGAGGCACCTAAGCATGGTGCCTTACATGAGGTGATGGTGATTGCCGCGGCCTTGGCAATCCAAGACCCGCGTGAACGACCTGCCGATAAGCAGCAACAAGCGGATGAAAAACATCGTCGTTTTGCCGATAAAGAATCGGACTTTTTAGCCTATGTAAACCTTTGGGATTACGCCAAAGAGCAGCAAAAAGCGTTATCGAACAATCAGTTCCGTAAGCAGTGCAAAAAAGACTACCTCAACTACTTGCGCGTGCGAGAGTGGCAAGACGTCCACTATCAAATCACCCAGGTGATGAAAGAGCAGAAGGTGCAATTTAACCAAGAGCCCGCCAGTTATCAGGCCATTCATATGGCTCTGCTTGCCGGGCTATTGAGCCACATTGGCCTGAAAGACCAAGAAAAGAATGAATACCAAGGCGCGCGGAATGCACGGTTCCATATTTTCCCCGGCTCTGGGCTTTTCAAAAAGCAGCCTAAATGGGTGATGGTGGCCGAGCTGGTTGAAACCTCCAAACTTTGGGGGCGAATTGTCGCGCGTATCCAACCCGAATGGGTGGAGCCACTGGCGCAGCATTTGATTAAGCGCAGCTACAGTGAACCACATTGGTCACGCAAGCAAGCGGCGGTGATGGCCAGTGAGAAGGTCACGCTATACGGGATCCCGATTGTGGCGAGCCGTAAAGTCAATTATGGCGCCATCGATCCGGTGCTCAGCCGTGAGCTGTTTATTCGTTCGGCATTGGTTGAGGGGGATTGGCAAACCAAGCATGCTTTCTTCCGCCAAAACCAAAAGCTGCTGGCGGAAGTGGAGGAGCTCGAGCTCAAATCTCGCCGGCGCGATATTTTGGCAGACGACGATACCTTGTTCGACTTTTACGATCAGCGCCTCGATCACAGCGTGGTCAGTGGGCGTCACTTCGATACCTGGTGGAAAAAGGCACGTCAAGACAATCCGGACCTGCTCAACTTTGAAAAAGCCATGCTATTGCAAGGCGACGCCAGCCATGTCACGGAGCTGGATTACCCCAATTTTTGGCATCAAGGCAACTTGAAACTCAAGTTGAGCTACCAATTCGAGCCTGGCCAAGACCACGATGGGGTGACGGTGCATATCCCACTGCCGATCCTTAATCAGGTATCAGAGGAAGGGTTTGATTGGCACGTCCCCGGGCTTCGTCACGAGCTGATTGTCGCGCTGATTAAATCGCTACCCAAGCCGTTACGCCGTAACTTTGTACCCGCACCAAACTATGCCGATGCGATCTTACAGCGGGTGACGCCCATGGAAGCGCCCTTGCTCGATAGCATGGAAAAAGCCTTAAAGCAGATGTCCGGTGTCACCATTGAGCGCGACAGTTGGAACTTTAGCCAGCTCCCCGAGCATTTGCGCATCCAGTTCCGCGTGGTCGATGATAAAAACCGCACCTTGGCTGAAAGCGAAGACTTAAACACACTCAAAGTCTCGCTAAAAGACAAAGTACAAGCGACCTTATCGGATGTCGCGGACGATGATATTGAGCAGCAAGGGATC
Source organism: Salinivibrio sp. HTSP (assembly GCF_003390965.1). Lineage (NCBI taxonomy): Bacteria > Pseudomonadati > Pseudomonadota > Gammaproteobacteria > Vibrionales > Vibrionaceae > Salinivibrio > Salinivibrio sp. HTSP. The sequence goes on along the minus strand of NZ_PXUD01000013.1, from coordinate 100,288 downwards.
ACCCAATGGAGCTTTGGGGCATTGCCTCAGCGTTATCAGCAGAAAAAGCATGGCTTTGAAGTCAAAGCCTATCCGGCCTTGGTGGATGAAAAAGACAGTGTAGCGATTCGTCTATTCGAAACCGAATACCAGCAACAAAAAGCCATGCAAGCGGGTCAACGTCGGCTGATCTTGCTCAATGTGCCATCGCCAATTAAATATCTACATGCGCATTTGCCCAACAAGTCGAAACTCGGTCTGTATTTTAATCCATATGGACGTGTGTTGGATTTGATCGATGATTGCATCGCCTGTGGCGTGGATAAGCTCATTGCGCAACACGGCGGCTTAACCTGGGAGGCGCAAGCATTTGAGGCGCTTAAAGAGACGGTGCGTGCGGAGCTAGGCGATACCGTCGTGGATATCGCGCAACAGGTCGAACAAATATTGACGCACGCGTTCAATATCAACAAAAAACTCAAAGGCAAAGTGGATCTCTCGATGGCGTTTGCGATGTCGGATATCAAAGCCCAACTAGAAGGGCTGATTTACAAGGGCTTTGCCACCGAATCAGGCTGGCAACGCTTACCCGATATTCTGCGCTATATGAAAGCAATCGAGCGTCGATTGGAAAAGCTCCCCGTGGATCCAACCCGCGATCGCAACCACATGCTCAAGATTGAATCGGTGATGAATGATTATAAGGCGTTGCTGAACAAGGTGCCTAAAGGAAAGCCTGTGCCTGATGAGGTGAAAGCGATTCGTTGGATGATTGAAGAGCTGCGCGTGAGCTATTTCGCGCAACAACTCGGCACGCCTTACCCTGTCTCGGATAAGCGGATTAAAAACGCCATTGCGGCGATATAACCCGGCAAGCTTATGCCGCTGCGGATGAGATGAAGACGGGCAAAGCGTCGACGTGAAATAATTTATATAAATATCAATAAGTAATCAAAACCGTGTCATATGGCACGGTTTTTGTTTTTGTCAATACGAACGACAGACCGCTCGGTAGTTCGTGTTGCCGTGGCAAGAAAGGAGCAAAAAATGAAACAAGCAGGTGTGGCCCCTTGGTATCGGATCGTTTTGTATGTATTGGCGATCAGCATGCCAACCTCGGTTTGGGCCAGTTTTAAAGATGAGGTCAGTGGGTTGTACCAATCTCTCAATCTCGCTGGGGAGGTGTCATACCAGGCCTTCGCAGATGCGTATCGCCACTTTGCCCATAACCGTAGCCGCAAACCTGTAATGACGCTAATTGACTATGGCAAACCTTCGTCAGAAAAGCGATTTTGGGTGATCAATGTGAAAAAGCGTCAAGTGTTATTTCGTTCCTACGTGTCACACGGCAAAAACAGTGGCTCCCTTTACGCAAAGCGTTTTTCGAATCAGATTAATTCCTTGCAAACATCATTGGGGGTCTATCGTGCGGCGGAAACCTATCATGGTAAGCACGGCTACTCACTGCGTTTAGATGGCCTTTCCAAGGGATTAAACGATAATGCGCGCGCAAGGGCGATTGTGATACACGGTGCCGATTATGCGCACCCTAAGGTGATTAAACAAAGCGGCCAATTAGGCCGAAGCTGGGGCTGCCCGGCGTTACCTAGCTATTTATCGGCCCGCGTGATTGATGCGATCAAAAACGGCACCTTTATCTATGCGTTTGCCAGCTAAGAGTGAGGATACGAAGACGTCGTACTAGACGAGGTTTCACGAGTTATTTCACGGTGGAGGATGTAACACCTGCGCATTGTTCACCGTGAACGCTAATTCTCTACCACGAAAAAATAAAGGCATGTTGATACGCCTTTTATCGCGCTAGTCTATGCTCCTTACCACTAAGGAGGAATGCCATGGCACGCCTAAATCCTTTTACTTTGTGCTTACTCTCCGCATTTACCCTGTTTCCCACCAGTGATGTTGATGCTGCACCGTCTGCACCAGCGCTGATGCATGGTATTGACGGACAGATTGCCGAACACGACTATCGTGGCTATTGGGTCAGTGAAAAACTGGATGGGATCCGCGCCTATTGGACCGGCACGCAACTCTTAACCCGACAAGGAAATCTCATTCACGCACCGGATAGATTGATTCAATCGCTGCCAACCACGCCTTTAGATGGTGAGCTATGGGCCGGAAGAGGTGGGTTTCAAACTGTGTTGCGTACCGTGTTGGACGATAAACCGGATCCTGACGCGTGGCAGAGCGTTCGTTTTTATGCGTTTGATTTACCGGATCAACCCGGCCCGTTTTCTGCTCGCTATGCAGCACTGAAAAAGATAGTCACAAATAGCGCATCGCCGTTCTTAGCCTTGGTAAAGCAAACGCCGGTGACTGACAATGATGAACTCGAGGCACAGCTTTCTGCTATTGATGAATCGGGCGGTGAAGGCTTGATGCTGCATCATCCTGATAGTGTGTATGTGGGGCAGCGCGTAGACAGCGTCGTTAAGTTGAAAACCTACCAAGAAAAAGAAGTGACTGTGGTAGGAGTGAATCCGGGAAAAGGGCGGTTACAAGGCTTGATGGGCTCTCTGGTAGTACGCCTGGCTGACGGCACCGAGTTTAGCGTGGGATCGGGCTTTAGTGATGCGCAACGGGCTGATCCACCACAGATTGGTAGTACTATCTTGGTACGCCACAACGGTGTCACTCAAAAAGGCATCCCACGCTTTGCGCGTTTTATTCACGAGAAACCAACGCGTTAAAAAAGAACCCGCCAAACGGTTGGCGGGGTTGTCGGTCGGTTTAGTGCTCGTGCGTGGCGGGTGACGAGTCCTGACTTGCGCGAGGGCGCAGTTGGTGGTCTAAGCACTGGCAATCAACACTGTATTTTTTCTTCCCGGTCTTTCCAATCCCAGGGTTAAAACTGTTGGTAGGATCTAACTGGTGATAGAAATTAGCCAAATCCGGCTCCGCGGCATAAAGGTGTCCCACATTATGCTCGGCTGGGTATTTGGCGCCTCGCTCATTTAGCAAAGCTAGCATTTTCGCCTTAATTGCCGACACGTCCGCACCTTTTCTCACCACATAGTCTTGGTGGAAGACGTGGCAGAAAAAGTGCCCGTAATAAAGTTTGGCCACCATCTCTTGTTCTATCTCGACGGGCAAGTGTTCTTCCCACTCGGTCTCGTTGCGCTTAAGGGCTATATCTAACGCGAGAATGTCTTCCACATCGCGACTGTGCATCGTGTGGTAGCGAATCGCCGCCCCGGCTGCGGCAAAGCGGTGAAGCATGGCTTTTTTCGCTTCATCCTCACTACAGGCAAAGTAATCACTGTCTGCGTGTTCGGCAAAAAAACGGCTTAAAAACGCCGAAGCTTCCTCGATTCCTTCCTCTGAGGCTTTGAATATTAGGTGGTGCTCAAATCTATCGCGAAACGCGAGCATACGTTTGGGTAAGTGCTGCGGAAAAAGCTGACTGGCGTATTGCATCACTTTATCGGGTAATGCGTTAGGCAGTAACGGCACCTTATCTAACCAATTTGTTATTTTTGCTTTCAAGGCAAACATTTTCGGGATTGAATCCGTGCCCAGTCGACCAATCGCTAAAAACACATCTTTTCCGTAACGCTCAGCGATATCAAAGGCGTCACGGTGCATATATTCCGCCACTTCAGGCAAGTGTGAAAGCTCGGTAAGTACACGGCGACGCAATGTATTGAGCACATCTGGGTTGTTAGTGCCAATGTAAAAGACTTGCTCACGTTCAGGGATCGGGTAGGTATCAAGGCGCACGGCAAAGACAGCCAGTTTCCCTGCACAGCCGCTCACTTCATGTAAGCGGTGTTTGTCGGCGTTATAGCGCGCGGGGCTGTCAGCATCGACATCACGCAAGATTTGCTCGTAGTCATCTGCAGACGCCTTACGCGCGTCATAGGTGATATCACTGGCTGTGTAATCACCACGCTCAACGCGCGAAAGAATGGTTTCTGTATCATCACCCAGGGCAATGCCTAAATGATTCACCAGCGTTAGCTCACCATCCTCATTTAACTGTGCAAATAATGAATATTCGGTATAAGCCGGGCCGCGTTTAACCAACGCGCCGCCGGAATTATTGGCCACACCACCAACAATCGATGCGCCAATGCACGACGAACCGATGACCGAATGCGGCGCGCGCTTAAGAGGCCTGAGCGTCTGCTCTAGCTGATGCAATGTTGTGCCGGGAAAACTCAGTACCTGCTTACCGTTATCGATAAGCTGTAATCCGTCTAAGCGTGTGGTGTTGATTATTACCACATCACGATCGTAGTCGCTACCTTTGGGGGTTGAGCCTTCGGTTAAGCCCGTATTCGCGGCTTGCATGATCATCACCACATCCGCGTCGACACAGGCTTGGAGCACCCGCCATTGCATCACTAAAGAGGTGGGAAAAATAACGGCGAGCGCAGGACCACCTCCCGAGCGAAAGCCAGTCCGATAATGCTGGGTCTGGTTTGTCTCAGTGAGTAAGTTATTCTTGCCTACGATGTCGGTTAAGGTGGAAATAAATGCTTGTTGCTGTGATGACGACAAACGTGATGGGGTGTTCATAAGCGTTCCTTTCCTTTACGTTACGACAAAGGCTGGGGTCAGCCTAGCTGGCCCGCTTGTGGAGAGAAAGGCCGAGAGGTGGCTCGGCCAATAACATGTAAGATTACGCCCCGGAGAGGACATCGGCAAACTGCAACACATTGACCAAGACAATGCCGATGACAGCGGCGGCAATCAGGTAATAAAGCGTGGGTAAGACGGTTTTACGCAGGGTCACGCCCTCACGGCCGAGTAAGCCGACCGTCGCGGATGCGGCGACCACGTTATGGATAGCGATCATATTGCCGGCTGCCGCACCGACGGCTTGCAGGGCAATCACCACTACGGTCGATGCTCCTAAGGTTTGTGCCACTTCAAACTGAAACTGGCTAAACATCATATTGGACACCGTATTGGAGCCTGCAATAAAAGCGCCCAATGCGCCAATGGTAGCGCTCAACGCTGGGAAGCCATCTCCCACTAAATCGGCCGCAAAGCGTGCGGTCATGACCGGCATACTCACCAAATCGGCACCATTCACGCCTGAGTTAATAAAAATACGTACCATAGGGATGGTAAACACCAACACAAACCCGGCACCAATCAATGTTTTACTCGATTCACGCGCCGCGGTTAACAGCGGCGACAATTGACGCGCCTGAAGCAACACGGCTAACAAAGCCACGAACGCAAGGATGCCGCCTGGCAGATAAAGCGGCTGAATGGCAGCGTTGACCCCAGTTTCACCAAACAACGCGGAGAAACCAAGGCTGACATCGGTTAGTGCCGTTTTGACCGTCGGGCTGACGCGGCTGATCACCAAGAAAACCGCCAACAACACATAGGGCGTCCAGGCCATGGCCATGCTCATCGGTTTTTCTTGAACCTTGAGATCCATTTTCAGCGAGCCTAACCAATGGCTCGGCCAGGTCGACTCATCATCAAAATCCCACTGATTTTTCGGGACTAAAAAGCCTTTACGTGCGGCAGTTGTGACCAACACGATCCCTGCCAGACCACCGAGTAATGAAGGGAATTCAGGTCCTAACAACCAGCCGGTGAGGGCATAAGGAACGGTGAAAGCTAACCCGGCGAAAATCGCAAACGGCGCTACCTCTAAGCCTTCTTTCCAGCTCTTATTCTTGCCGAAAAAGCGGGTCAACATCATTGCCATTAGCAAAGGCATCAGTGTGCCAATCACCGCGTGAATAAAGGATACTTGCGTGGTAATAGATTGCAGGTAGGTCGCCCAATCACTGCCATTAGCGGTGAGCGTTTGCCCAATCGCATGGCTGTCTAACCCTTTGTTGACGCCCACAATAATAGGCGTGCCGACCGCACCAAAGGAGACCGGCGTCGATTGGATCATCATACCGACGACAACTGCGGCGAGAGCAGGGAAGCCGATGGCGACCAACAACGGCGCGGCAATGGCGGCGGGCGTACCGAAACCTGATGCGCCCTCGATGAAAGATCCAAAGCACCATGCAATGATGATGGCCTGAATGCGTCTGTCATCGGAAATGGTGGTAAAGCCGTTACGTATTACAGTAATCGCGCCGGTGTGTTTTAAAGTGTTGAGCAAAAGGATGGCACCAAACACGATCCAAAGGACGGCTGCCGTAATGATCAAGCCTTGTGCGATGGAGGCCGACACACGTGCTGCACTCATCTGCCACTGGAAGAGTGCGATTAAGACTGTCATGATAAAGGCAACGGGCATCGCCTTTTTAGCTGGCCAATTTAAGCCGACCAGTAAAATCGCCGCGACCACGATGGGTGAAAACGCGATGAGGGCGTATAGGGTATCTGTCATAGGTGTTCCTTATTAGGTGTCTCTTCCGTTGAATCACGTTGAATAAACAAGTCACCGATGTGTTGTTATTTTGCTGACAGCTCGGTGACTCGATGTTAACCGTATGTGACATTACGCGTTTGCATTTTTCTGATATATGGAAATAATGAAAATAATTACTTCCATAATTGACATAATATGCCGAAAACAGATGATCTCGTCCTCTTTGCTCAAGTCGCCGAATGTGGCTCTTTTAGCAAGGTAGCGGAAATAAATTCGCTGACAAATTCCGTAGTTAGCAAGCGGATTAAAAAACTCGAAGAAGGCTTAGGTGTGCAGCTTTTGTATCGCACCACGCGCAAACTGACACTGACCGATGCCGGGCGTACCTTGTATCAAGGTGCAAAAAATGTGAAGCAGGCCGCTGATGAGGCCTTTGATGCGGTCGCAGGGCTCGGGGAGTCAATAACCGGCCAGATTAAAATTTCAGTGCCGACCATTTCTGGCGAGCTATTACTCGCTGAAGCGGTGGCAGCGTTTTGTGGGCAATATCCGGGCCTTAACATTGATATGTCGCTGGACAATCGCTTTGTTGATTTAATTGATGAAGGCTTTGATTTGGTTATCCGCACCGGTTACCTCGAGGACTCTAGCTTAATTGCACGCCATATTATCGACTCACAATGGGTAGTGTGTGCGGCACCCAGCTATATTGCGCGTCATGGCCGGCCGCAACATCCGATTGAGTTAAAACAACATAATTGCTTGCAATATGCCTACCAAACCACGGGGGCCAGTGACTGGGAGTTTAAAGGCGAGCATAAAAACCAAGTCATTAAAGTGGCCGGTAATTTTTCGACCGACAACCCCATCGCCTTACGACAAGGCGCGCTAAGTGGCCATGGCATCGCGTATGTACCGCGGTGTTTAGTCTATGACGACTTGATGCAGGGCGTATTGGTTGATCTTTTTCCTGACCAAGTAGGCAAAAAGCTCGGGATTTATGCGGTATATCCATTCACTCGCCAGCCGCCTAAAAAAGTGCGTTTGCTGATAGAGCACATCCGCAATAAATACCTTGCCATTCAGCATTGCTTTTAGGAAGTATCGCGCCGTGGGCTCATAGATTGAGCCCATGCGATAGCTGTTAGAGGCGCTATTTAAGCATTTTGGCCATTTCACGCCCTGAGCCAATGACATCGTCGATATTCGCGACCACGGTTTTAGGCAAACCGAGAATGTTGTACTCGAGCTGCTGTTCGAGCCAATCGAGCTTGGAGTCGGTGGTAACAAACTCCCCCCAAGCGACGTCGATTTTATTGGCTAAGCGAAGTATGCCCGCCAATGGCGAAAACTGCTCATCGTGTACGGGAGAAAACTGATAACGAATCGCATCGCTTAGCCCTTGAGGAAAATTCCAAGTTTGTGCCAGCTCGCCACCTAACTCGGCGCTGGTGATCCCCAAAATAAGCTGCTGTGCCTCTTGCTTGGGCTTACCCGCTTCCATATGGAGATTAATGCGGTCTAACTTGTCGTAAGCGGTGGTCATGATCAGCAACTCACCGAGATTATGGAGCATCCCTGCAGTGAATGCCTCGTTACCGTCCATTCTTAATGCATGTGCCAGGGCTTTACTCAAGGTTGCAATTTCGAACGTGTGTTGCCAAAAGGCATCCATATCCACTTCGTCATCGACGTCAAAAGCACTCATCAGTGCGCTAGACACCACCAGGGTTCTAACAGGGCCCAAACCAAGCCGGATAACCGCCTCGTTGACAGAGCCCACGTTACGGGCGCGACCAAAATAGGCTGAATTAGACAAGCGAAGCACACGCGCGGAGATGACCTGGTCGTAGGCGATTTTTTCGGCGATTTGATTAAGCTCAGCGTCATGGCTGTTGACCAACTCAATCAACTCTTGCACGACTTTGGGGATCTTGGGGAGACGATCGATAAGCTCGACTAAGCGACTGGATTCCATAACAACTTCCTTCAGCGTTGGCTCTGATTTAACTATAGATCAGAGCCAAAGGCTTTAGGGAAGAAAATTACTCTGTGGCGGGGGTGGCGCAGTAAGCCTGTTTTCTGGCATTAAATCGGTCTACCAGGTTTTGAATGGCCTCTTCGCAGTAGGGGCGCAAACCACTGGCCACCATGGTTTTGCATCCGTGTCCCACACGCTGCCCATCGACAATAAAATCAAAGGCAAGATCGACTTTTCCGCGTTTGCCGCTCACGTGCATCACCGAATCTGATAAAGCGACATCGGCAGAGTTGATTGCGAGATCATCAAACGCCAAGCTCATTTTCTCGTACATGACTAAAGGACGTTCCGTGTTGATCATCATTTGTTGCTCCCGCATCAGTGGCACCATGATATGCGGGAAGTTCTTACCGGAAAACTGCACGTAGTGCTCGGCGATCTCTGTTGCTAATGCTTTATCGTGACGTGTCTGACCATGGCGTGTCATGGTGAGATAAAGCTTTTGGTTATCATCGATGACGGTAACGCTGTCGCCTGTGTCGACAATCGATAAGGGCGTGTTGGCACTGATCATGCCATTGAATTGAATCTCGATTTGCTCGCTGATCCCTGTTTTAGCCAATAAGATAGAAAGCAGCAAATCTCCAGGCACACAGAAGCGTGACGCGTCTGTGTCATGAATCGGGTTAAAGTCGCCGGCGATACGTTTAGCAAAGTCACTTGCTTGCTGGCGAGTAAAAATCAGTTTGCCATCTTGCTCGTTGTAATAATCTTCTAGTTTCATAATGGTTAACAGATGCGAGAAATAAGCAGACATTGTAACTCAAGCGACGCGCGGCATTGGTCTAGCCAGTCGTTGCATTGCCCTTTTGTGATTAGAGTCAACGACTAAGGTCTAAAGCCTTACTACTTCAATGGTAAGCATGAGCGTGTTATAAACTCAATAAACAGGTCACGGCATAGGAACGACGTATGGCATTCCCTTATCGACACATCGTAGTTTTGACAGGTGCGGGCATATCTGCAGAGTCAGGGATTAGAACCTTCCGAGATCAAGATGGCCTTTGGGAAGAGCATCATATTGAAGACGTTGCAACGCCTGAGGGTTTTGAGAGAAACCCGACCCTTGTTCAGCAGTTTTATAATGATCGTCGGCGCCAGTTACAAGGAGAAATCACCCCCAACCCGGCCCACGAGGCTCTGGCACGCCTAGAGCAGGAAACCGAGGCCACTGTGCTTGTTGTGACCCAAAACATTGATAATCTTCACGAGCGCGCGGGCACACACAGTATCATTCATATGCACGGTGAGCTGTTAAAGGCGCGTTGTAGCCACTCGCAGCAAACCATCGATTGGACCGGCGATATTCAGGTGTCCGATCACTGCCATTGTTGCCAGATGCCCGCTCCGCTGAGACCACACGTGGTGTGGTTCGGAGAGATGCCTCTGGGAATGGGGAAAATTCATGATGCCCTTAATCAAGCGGATTTGTTTATTTCTATTGGCACCTCTGGGGCGGTGTATCCCGCGGCAGGGTTTGTGCACGAAGCGGCAATGCATGGTGCGCACACTATTGAAATAAACTTGGAGCCCAGCGCCGTGGAAAGTGAATTTAATGAGCGGCGTTACGGGAAGGCGAGCACGCTCGTGCCTAAGCTGGTGGAGGAAATTTTGGCACTGGAGCAGTAACGCAAGAGGATACAGATAGAAAAGGGCTGCTGGTGGAATAGCAGCCCTAGCGCACGGGTTACTTTAACCTGTCTTTCGCGAGCCACTGCGAGCACATAACCAACACCAATGAGACCAACAACATGATGGTGGCAAGCGCATTCACTTCTGGTGACACGCCCACTTTTACCATCGAATAGATCTTTAATGGCAAAATTTCATAGCTTGGCCCTGTCACAAACGAGCTAACGATGACGTCGTCCAGCGAAAGGGTAAAACTTAGTAGCCAACCTGCACCGACCGCCGGTGCCGCCAGTGGCAAAATAATCTTGCTAAGGATCACCCATTCGCTCGCGCCTAAATCACGCGCCGCTTCAAGCATTTTTACGTCAAAGCCATTTAAGCGGCTATAAACAGTGACCACTACGAATGGTAAGCAGAAGGTGATATGAGAAAGCAGTAGGGTCAAAAAGCCCAGTTGTGCGCCCATCAACACAAATAGCGCCAATAACGAAATAGCCATCACAATGTCCGGGGACATCATCACCACAAAGAGCATGCCATTGACAAATTGTTTGCCACGAAAGCGGTAGCGAAAGAGGGCGACGGCGGTCAAGCTACCAATAATGGCGGCAGCACTAGCAGAAAAGACCGCAATGGTTAATGAGTTACCCGCCGCTTGCATCAGGCTATGATTATTGATCAGCTGCCCATACCACTCCCAGGTAAAGCCTTTCCAACTCATGCCGAATTTGCTGGCATTGAACGAGTTAACGATCAGAACCAGGATAGGGATGTAGAGAAAGGCGTAAACCAAGTAGAGAAAGCTGTTTCTAAGCCACCGGATCATAATGCCTCCTTGCGATTCATCCACTTACCCACACGCCAATACGCAAACAGCAACAGCCCCATTAACACTGTCAGAGAAATACTGGCCGCTGAGCCAAACGGCCAATCGCGAACGTTCAAAATCTGACTTTTAATCACGTTACCAATCAGTAGGTTTTTTGCGCCTCCGAGCAAATCCGAGACGTAGAACATGCCTAGCGCAGGGAGAATCACGAGCAAGCTGCCGGCAATAATGCCGGGTGTGGTCAGTGGCAGGATCACCCGCAAAAAGCATTGGAGTTTATTGGCACCTAAATCACGCGCCGCCTCCAAATAGCTACGATCGAGTTTCTCGATGCTCGAATACAAGGGCAAGATCATAAATGGCAGCAAAATATAGACAAGGCCCACCATCACCGCATATTCGGTATACATGATGCGAACGGGGCGTTCTATTAAGCCAAGCCACATCATACTCTCATTGAGCAGCCCTCGAGTACCAAGAAAGATTTTTAGCCCGTACGTGCGGATCAAAGAGTTGGTCCAAAAGGGGACAATCACTAAAAACAGCATCAAAGGTCGTGTGCTTTTCGGCATTTTGGCGATAATAAACGCGAATGGATAGCCAATCAGTAGGCAAATCAGGGTCGCCAAGGCCGCCATGTAGAATGAGTGCCAGACCACTTTGGCATAGAGCGGATCGAGCAGTTTTGCATAATTGCTCAGCGTAAAGGTCATCTCGATGAGATCAGCGTCATCGCGGGTTAAAAAGCTGGTCGCGATAATCATTAGGTTGGGTAAAAAAACAAAGACCAGCAACCAACCCACGACCAAGCCTACGATGGCGGTTTGCAGATTAAGCTTTTTCATCGGCCAATACCACCTCCCAGCTTTCTACCCAGGTCAGAGCTACTTTCTGATCGATAGAGTGATCAACGTCAGGATCGTCTTCATTAAAGAACTCGCTCACCATCACGGTTTGCCCTGATGGCAACTCGAGTACCGAGTCGAGGGTCATGCCTTTGTAATTTCGTTCGCGTACGTAGCCCACAATACCATTGGGCTCGGCATTGCCATGAATTTCTTCTAAGCGGATGTCTTCAGGGCGAAGCAATACCTTGATCGCGTCACCCGGATGCACATCGAGCTTGCAATAAACCTCACACTCACGAGATTCAACCCGGGCCCAAATACGCTTGTCATCAATGTGTTTGATGACAGTGGCATCAAACACATTGATTTCGCCAATAAAGCGTGCCACGAATAAATTCTTAGGCTCTTCATAAATCTCACGCGGTGAGCCGTCTTGCTCGATTTCGCCATCACGCATAACGATAATACGATCTGACATCGAGAGGGCTTCTTCTTGGTCGTGGGTGACGAAGATAAAGGTAATCCCAAGCTTGCGCTGCAGCTGTTTCAGCTCCATCTGCATTTGTTTGCGCAGTTTGTAATCGAGTGCAGAAAGGGATTCATCCAGCAAGAGCACGCTCGGTTTATTCACCACGGCACGTGCGATTGCGATACGTTGCTGCTGTCCGCCAGACAATTGATGAGGTTTACGAGAGGCATAATGGTCAAGTTGTACCATTCGCAGCGCTTCCATCACTCGAGGTTCAATCTGGTGATGATCCACGCCCTGCATGCGTAGGCCAAAAGCGACGTTTTCAAACACTGTCATGTGTGGGAAAAGGGCATAGCTTTGAAAGACAGTGTTTACATTGCGTTTTTCTGCTGGCAGGTTAGTGACATCTTTACCATCGATAACGACAGCGCCACTGTCGGCATCTTCCAGCCCCGCAATCAAACGGAGCACTGTTGTTTTGCCACAGCCTGAAGGGCCAAGGATAGTTAGGAATTCTCCGTTATTGACCGTTAGGTTGAAACGGGAGATGATTTCTTTGCCGTCGAAACTTTTGGTTAGTGACTCGAGCTCGACAACCGGTTTGTGAGATACATTTGCGTGCTTCAATGGTTCGTTCTCTCTCTACCTGGCAAATTGTCTTGTACATTCGTACCCATAAAACAGACGGCGCATAATAGACGCGTGGCAATCGAAGTTAAAGCAGTTTTTCGCGCGTGTTGGCACTTGTGTCTCTGTTGTCCATTAAGGTATCCAGCCTAAACCAGACCATTATCTACGCAAAGCCAATCTGGTTATTTTTCCTTATTTGTCAGAATGGTTTTTGGCTATGGGTTACAGTCAGATATACTGGGTGCATTAGTCATGATAGATAACGATTATGAGTCAACAAGAATACAATAATGCTTTACATATCGGTGGGTCGGTAGAAACGGCGCTAAACGGTCGCTACCGGCTCGATCCATTTGAGATAATCAAAGAAGCCTTCTCTCAGACCTTCAAGCACTTCTGGTCGTTTTTGCCCGCCACCTTGTGCCTATTCGCGGCTCAAATAGGTATTTTAATGCTGATGCTGACGTTGTTGTTGGGGGCACCGTCGCATTTATTTGAGGCATTGGTCGGTCAACGTGAGCTGACCACAGATATGATTTCATCTGTGTGGTTGGCGAATTTTACTTCTGAGGTTCTGATTGCGCCATTATATGCGGGGGCGAGCTTAATGGGCTTGAGTCACGCTATAGGGTTTCGTTCTAAACCACGCCATTTGCTAAAAGGGTTGGTATTTGCGTTGCCCGTGACGGTGGTGATCTGCCTGTCAGCGACACTGCAAAGTGTGGCGAGTATGATTTTTCCATTGCTGAGCCTGTATGTTGCGATGGCATTTTCCATGTCGCCGTTATTGATTTGTGAAAAGCGTCTCACGCCAGTTAAAGCACTTACCGTATCCTTTCGAGCGGTAAACAAGAAATTGTTCCAAATGGCAACCATCTATGCGGTTGTAGGCGTGCTATTTCTCATTTCTTTTGCCACTGCTGGCTTTGCCTTGGTTTGGGCGTTACCCTTTCTCTTCAACGTTAAAGGTGTGATTTACCGAGAAATGTTTGGCGTTGGTGTCGAGGTGACAGTGTCACAAAATGAGAATAAAGAAGGGGCGTCACATAGTACGACTAACTCGTCGTCACCTGACCAAGACACCTTTGACGCCTAATTCCGCTTTAAGCCTGCAACTGGAGTTCCGATGAAAAAACTAGCCAGTGTACTGGTTATGCTGGGAATGGTGAGTGTCCCGGCCAGTGCCGATACATACCGCTTTAGCTACAGCAAGCTATTTACTCAGCTTAAACATAACGTAGAGGAAGGGCACCCTGATATTGGCGTGGCGTACTTTATGGTCTCGGCCGAGTCGGGAGAGGTTTGTCCGATTTCTCGCGCATGGATGAGCAAGGAAGAACATTATGAAGCGTTTGATATCCCAGCCTCTCAAGCGTTACCGCTTCCTCTTGATAACCAGCTCCGCAAAGTGAATCCGGATGTTTTTGTTGAAACGCCCGCCGATCGAAACTGTGATATCTCGTTCCAAGTGTTGGTTGATAAGCCCGTAGGAAAGCAATTAACTAGCCAGCAGATCCAGGGCTGGTTGCCTCAGATGGACACCATGATGGAAAACTTAGGCGGGATGTTTGCTTCTTGGTTTATGCCTAAGGCGCAGGGCGTGGTTCTACATTTTGCGCCCTCGGTGACCGGCGCGGTGACCAGCAGTGAGGGGAATAAATATCCCATCGATGCTCACCAAGCCATTATCGATGTTAATCGTCTTGGCGATAGCACCACGTTAACGCTGCCAGATGCCCCCATCAAAGTGTCGCCTTGGTTGCCTAAAAACGGATAAACGGGTAGAGGCTTCAAGTCTGTACTGAGCTTCAAAGACATAATGCACACTATGATGTAGAAGATTGAAACGACAAAAAACGCCCACTGTCTGAAGTGGGCGTTTTTATTAGCAGGCCATTTAGCGCCAACTATGATTCTGTCATGCTTCAAACACTATGTGCCGACATTGACCACGTCGAGTGATAAATTGGGGTCAACTTCCACAGGGCTTTCTGAAACGGGCGCCGGATCGGTAAAGTTTTCTTTATCGAATGCAGTATCGCCGTCTCCCTCAAACGCCATCCCCGCTGCGACGGATTTAAAATCAAACAGCTCGATATCGGCCATATGGGAAGGGACGATATTTTGCATGGCTCGGAACATCGTCTCAATACGGCCTGGATACCGCTTGTCCCAATCTCGGAGCATATCTTTGATCACTTGGCGTTGTAGGTTGGGCTGTGAGCCACAAAGGTTACACGGAATGATCGGGAAAGCCTTTTGCTCTGAGTAACGCTCAATGTCTTTTTCTCGACAATAGGCCAGTGGACGGATCACCACATGTGCGCCGTTATCAGAGACGAGCTTCGGTGGCATGCCTTTCATCTTGCCGCCGTAGAACATGTTTAAGAGCAAGGTCTCTAATATGTCGTCTCGATGGTGACCTAATGCAATTTTGGTCGCCCCCAGCTCTTTCGCTGTGCGATATAAGATACCGCGGCGAAGTCGCGAGCATAGGGAACAGGTTGTCTTGCCCTCAGGCACTTTCTCTTTGACAATGGAGTAAGTGTCTTCTTCAACAATTTTGTACTCGACGCCTAAGCTCTCCAAATACGCTGGCAAAATGTGCTCAGGAAACCCAGGTTGCTTTTGATCTAAATTGACCGCAATGAGTTGGAATGAAACTGGCGCGCTCTTTTGCAGGCTTTGCAGCATATCAAGCAAGGTATAGCTGTCTTTGCCGCCTGATAAACAAACCATGATGCGATCGCCGTCTTCAATCATATTAAAGTCGGCAATCGCTTGTCCGGTGTTGCGACGAATGCGCTTTTGCAGTTTATTAAATCCGTATTTTT
Source organism: Salinivibrio sp. HTSP (assembly GCF_003390965.1). NCBI lineage: Bacteria > Pseudomonadati > Pseudomonadota > Gammaproteobacteria > Vibrionales > Vibrionaceae > Salinivibrio > Salinivibrio sp. HTSP. Next base: position 84,701 of record NZ_PXUD01000013.1, on the reverse strand, counting down.
GTGCTTTGCTCAGCTCTTCGGTGCTCATAAGTACTATCGCGTTGTCAGGCAAGGTAAACGCATTACACTGCCAGTGTGCATGAATGGCGGGTATGATACGGATTTTGACCACAAATGCCAGTCACCCGCAGGCAGTGAATGCCACTGCCTGCTAGATAAGGGAATGAGAAAGGTTAATCGTTAGCGCGAGGATCGAGTGGGCTAATGTAGCCATCAGGTTTAATGGCAAGTAAGTCACAGTCGAGTTGATCAATCATGTGCTCTGCGGTATTGCCAATGAACACCGCGGATAAGCCAGTGCGTCCTGTGGTACCGAGAATAACAAGCTCGGCATCCAACTCTCGGGCAATGTTGGGGATAACATCTTCCGGCAACCCTTCTTGGACATGCGTGCGTGTTTCTTCGATATGATGGCGCTGACGCAAGGCTTTCATGGCGGTGAGATGATGACCTCTCACCGCATCGGTATAGGATGTCGGATCAAAGTCAGGCAGCTCGATAGTAATATTCACCGGGGTGGCGGGGTAGGCATTAGCCAGGTGCAACTCAGCCCCTAGCATAGCACTCATGATATTCCCCTCATCGACTAATTTGTCGTTGAGCTCAGCGTGGGTTTCGGTTTCAGATGCCACATGCACAGAGGCAACGATCTTGCCTTTATCCGGCCAACCATGGTCTTTAACTAATAACACTGAACTTGGGCATTTGCGTAACAAGTGCCAATCGGTGGGTGTAAAGATGACCGAGCCTAGTGTGTCGTGCTGGTGTGTCGCTTTAACCACCAAATCGTGGTGGTGGCTCAGCACGCGTTCAACGATCGCCTCGTAAGGACGATTATGCCACACCACGACTTTTTCGATTTCACATTCTTGAGCTTGATGCGTTTGAATAATCTCATTCATCCACTCTTCACGTTGGTGCATCACACCTTGGCGCATCGCTTGCCGCTCATCCGATGAGAGCATGGATGTCATTTCGTAAGAGAAATCATAAATAGCAAGAAAGAGGGTAAGCTTAACCTTTGCATCACTTCGCTGGCTAAGCGTGACCGCACGCGAAAGTGCAGGCTGTTGTTCTTGGGAAGGATCAATGACGACGAGCAGGTTCGTGTACCTAGACATATCTGCCTCCTTTGCACAGATGCATCGGTTAATTTCACTTTAACCTACTTCGCCCGTTCACGCGAAAGAAATTGCTTACCATAGAGCAAAAAAGAGAAATGGCGCATAAAGCGCCATTTATTAACAACTTATTTACTTCTGTCTGCTAAACAACGCATTCTTCATCCGCAAGACGAGCAAGCTCTTCTAAGTCTAGAACCGTGATATATTTCCCTTTGACCGCCAAGATTTCTGACTTTTGGAAGCGACCTAATAAGCGACTGATCGTTTCAACGGTCAGGCCAAGGTAGTTACCAATGTCACCTCGTGTCATGGTTAGACGGAACTCACGCGGAGAGAACCCACGCTGAGCAAAGCGCTTCGAGAGGCTATAAAGGAAAGCGGCTAGACGTTCTTCAGCTGTTTTCTTCGATAACAGCAAAATCATATCCTGATCGCCTTTTATCTCATTGCTCATTAGTCGCATGATTTGTTGGCGAAGCTTGGGCATCTTCCCAGAGAGGTCATCAAGCGTGTCGTAGGGGATCTCACAAATCATTGACGTTTCTAGCGCTTGAGCAAAGCTGGGGTGTTCACTACCGTTAATAGCATCAAAGCCTACCAAATCGCCGGCAAGGTGGAAGGCAGTTATCTGCTCATCACCCTGCTCTGTGATTGTGTAGGTCTTAACCGTACCTGAACGAATCGCATACAGCGCTCGCAGATTATCACCGGCTTTGAACAACTCTTGGCCTTTCTGAATAGGTTTTTTTCGCTCAATGATGCTATCCAGTTGATCCAACTCTTGCTCATTTAACGTAAAGGGAATGCACAGTTGGCTAATACTGCAATCTTGACAATGAATTGCGCAGCCGCCTGACTGAACCCGCCGAGTGATGATCTTATTAGACACCATACACCTGCCTGAAATTGATTAACGTCAATACACATATTACACCATGATTATGTGCTAGGTCGACCTTATATCAAGAGTTTGAGCGCTGAATAGGCCGTATAAAAGCCATAAAGCGCCAACATTGTGGCACATATCAAACGCAGTAAGTGGTTGTTAAGAATGGGCTTAACCCGCTCGGCAAGGGCGCCAACAGTTAACATCGCCGGTAACGTTCCGAGGCCAAACCCCAGCATTACAAGGCCGCCGCCTGAGGCACTGCCAGCGACGGCAGCCCAACTGAGCGCTGAGTAAACCAGCCCGCAGGGCAGCCAGCCCCAAACAAGGCCAAAGGGATAGGCATATAACGGCGAACGCAGTGGCATTAGCTTGGATGTTAGCGGAGAGATAATTCGCCAGAGTTTGCTACCCAGTCGCTCAATATAGCTAAGGCCATTCCATACTTGGGCCATATAGGCTGCCAATAGCAACATCATGATGGCCGCAAACAGTCGCAATACTGCAAGATGCTGCGTTAAATCGGACAAAGCAAGCAACGAGGCCACAGCGCCACCAATCATCGCCCCAGCAAGCGTGTATGAGCTGATACGCCCCAAGTTATACAAGAGAAGGTATGGCCATTTGGCCTTTTGCGAAGGAATGCCAAGCGACATAGCCGCAGCGACCCCGCCACACATCCCCAAGCAGTGACCTGCCCCGAGCAGACCAATGATGAGGGCACCTATAAAATCAACGTTTGTCATCTTGGGTCGACGCGTCAGGAGCGGTGGGTTGGCTTGATTGTGATCCGGTGTCTTTTTCCGGCTCTTCTTCATCAAAAAGGATCGAAGAGCCTTGCCGTTCTAGATCCTCGAATTGATCAGATTTGACCGCCCAGATAAAGACAACGGCCGCCACGCAAACTAACATGATGGCGATCGGGATCAAAATGTACAAACTAGCCATAACGCTAATCCTCTTTTTTGTTCAGTAGGCGCAGCGAGTTAGATACCACAATGATCGAGCTTGCTGACATGCCTACCACCGCCACGTATGGGGCAACATAGCCCATAACCGCCAACGGCAGAATGGTAACGTTGTAGCCTAAGGCCCAAATTAAGTTTTCGCGGATAATACGGCGCGTTTGCTGGGCAAGCTGCCTGGCGGTCAGCAGTTTTTCTAAATCGTCACTCAACAACACCATATCGGCGGAAGATTTAGCAATATCAGTGCCTCCGCCCATCGCAACCGACAAGTGGGCACCGGCTAAAACCGGCGCATCATTGACGCCATCACCGACCATCAGGGTCACGGTGTCATCATCAAGGCTTTGAAGGTACGCCAGTTTTCCTTGCGGCGATACCCCTGAAATCACAGAATCTATGCCAAGGATGTCCGCGACTTGTTCCACATTGCGTGACTGATCACCGGTTAGCATGGTGGTTTGGATGCCAGATTGTCTCAATGCGGCGATTAATCGTGCGCTGCTTGGCCGAATCGAATCGGTCAGTGAAAACGCAGCCACGACTTGACCGTTGCAACTAAGCACGACGGGATAGGCATCATACTCAGTTTTAGGCGAGGATAGAGCAAATGCAGCCTTACCAATACGCCAATGCTGGCCATTGATCTCGCCGCTTACCCCTTGACCAATATGGTTGTCCGCCGCTTTGACTGTCAGAGACTCAGTCGCTTTTGCTTGGAACGCGTTGGCGATGGGGTGATTGGCAAACCCTTCTAAGCTGGCTGCAATGTTCAAGGCCGCTTGTTCGCTAATGTCAGCGGCAAATACGCGGACGGAATCAATTTTTACCTCACCCTCGGTCAGTGTGCCTGTTTTATCAACCACCAATCGATTCACCTTGGTTAAGGTTTCTAAGACGTGGCCTCGGCGTAACATGATGCCGAGCTGGCCAAAGGTCGATGTTGAGCAAGTAAGGGCCGTAGGGGTGGCGAGCGATAATGCGCAAGGGCAGGTCGCAACAAGCACGGATAACATGATCCAAAAGGCATCGTCAGGTTGCACAACATGCCAATAGAGCCAAGTTGACGCGGAAATGATTAAGATGGCGGCGACAAAGTAACGCGCGATATGGTCTGCCAGCACCGCTACTTTGGGCTTTGCCATTTGAGCTTCATCTTGCAAACGCACAATATGAGCCACGAGAGACTCTTTGTGATTACTCGTCACACATATATCGACATTCCCTTCCACATTCATGGTGCCGGCATAAACGGCATCACCGAGTTGCTTAGTTTGTGGTAGCGATTCCCCCGTCAGCATGGCTTCATCGACAGAGGTCGTGCCAGACAGTATTTTACCATCGGCAGGGAAGGGCTCACCGGGCAACACACGAATTTGATCGTTTTCTTTAAGACTGTTAGCGGGCACGGCTTCACCGTTAAGACGACGCGCCATTTTGGGGACCAGTTTTAACAAGTTAGCGCTGGCCGCCGCCGCAGTACGGCGTGCGCGCATTTCCAGAAAACGCCCGAGCAATAAGAAGAAGGTGAACATCGCCACCGATTCGAAAAACACTTCTCCTTTTCCGGTAACGGTCGCATACAAGCTAGAAAAATAGGCGAATAACAAAGCAATAGAAACGGGGACATCCATGCCCAGTGTGCGTGCCTTAAGGTTGCGCCACGCATTGATATAAAAAGGTAACGCGGAATAAAGCAAGACAGGCGTCGCGAAGATTAAACTTATCCACCGGAAGTAATTGCGAAAGGTTTCGTCCATATCGCCAAACACTTCGAAGTACATCGCCACCGCTAACATCATGACCTGCATGGTGGCTAAGCCAGCAATACCTAATCGGTATAAGTACTGCTTCATGTTGCGATGATATTGTTGCTCTTGCTTGTCGGCCTCAAAAGGTGCCGCTTTATAACCGAGATGATGAATGTGTGTGAGTACAGTACTCAGGGAGGTTTCATTCTCATCCCAACGCACCTGGGCACGGTTCGTGGTAGTGTTGACCTGAATATGTGTTACGCCCGCTGTACGTTGCAACTGCTTTTCAATCAGCCACGCACAAGCGGCGCAGGAGACACCATCAAGTGACAACGTCACCTCTTTTTGGTCTGCCACATCGCGGACAAACTCTTGTTGTACATCTTGATTATCGTATAGGGTCAGTGCTTTGAGCTCTTCGGGGACCAAGTCGGCCTTATCGGCGTTCTCTGTCCGATATTGATAATAAGAACTCAAACCACTGTCTACGATCGTGGTTGCCACGGCTTGGCAGCCAGGGCAACACATAAGGCGGGGTTTATCGAAGATCACTACTTGGTAGGTGTCTCCTGTCAGTACAGGATCACCACAGTGATAACAGGATGTGGTCATGGTTACTGCTTACCGCTTAACGTCAGGGGAGTTGAGACAGGGAAATCGACACGACCGTGAACTTTCCATTGCTTATCGAATGAAGTGATTTCGATAAACCAGGGCCCAGATATTGGCTCAGCCAGATCGATATGATAAACCCCTGCTTGGTTTGGGTTTACCATCACATTCACATCTTTTCGCTCGAGTGTACGGTGCTGAATATGCACCTTAAGCGCAGGAAATGACGCGAGATCACCTTTATCTAGTGTTATCGCGATTGCTTGGTTGCTTGACGACAGTTGCGCTGAAACACCTAGCTGTGCCGCGACTTTCAGCTTGGAGAGATCAACATTGATCGCTTTGCCTTTTTTATAGTAATCCTCTGCCACGAGAGACACAGAGTTCATTGAAAAGACGGTCACAGTTAACAAACTCGCGACGACAACAGAAGCGGGAAGGGCAATCAGGAACCAAGGCCAAAACTGCTTGTACCAGGGTGTTACCATCAGAAGCTCCTCGGTTTGAGCATTTACATTTAACAAGCCCCTGCAAGCAGGGGCTGTGTATCACACCTAAGTGCTTATTCTACTTCAGGATTACTCAAACGCCATACATAGGCAGAGAGTATCTGAATTTTTTCTTCGCCAAGGTGAGCTTCCCACGCGGGCATCACGCCTTGACGACCACCACGAATGGTTTGTTCAACCGCGCGGCGAGAGCCACCATATAGCCAGATATTGTCAGTTAAATCCGGCGCACCAAAGGCAGGATTACCTTTGCCGTCCGTGCCGTGACATGCGGCACATACAACAAAGCGAGATTTACCCTTAGCAGCCATTTGCGGATCCACTTTACGGCCTGACAAGCTCAGCGCATAAGCCGCAACTTCTTTAACGCCGTCTTCACCCATGGTATCTAACCAAGCTGGCATGTTGCCTTTTCGGCCATGGAGAAGAGTGGCTTTAATGGTTTCAGGCTCGCCACCATACAACCACGCATCGTCGGTAAGGTTCGGGAAACCAGCCTGACCGCGCGCATCCGATCCATGACAGGCCGCGCAGTTTTGGCTAAACAAACGTTGACCAACCTTTAAGGCTTCTTCATTACGTGCGATTTGAGTAATCGGGCGCAATGATTTGCCATCTTCTTGGTACGCCAGTTTGCGGAATGCTTCACCAAATACCTTGTCAGCCGCCTCGAGCTCCATCGCATATTGGTTAATGTGCTGCGCTTCTTGCGCTTTTGTCATTAACTCACGCGACTCCTCGACACTGCTTACGTCTTGGTACGAACTTTTCCACCCTAACACGCCGGCAAAGTTACCCAGCCCCGGATAGAGGATAAGGTACCCTAAGCCGAACACCAGGGTTGCCCAAAACATATACGACCACCACTTAGGTAGTGGGTTATTGAGTTCACGAATACCATCATACTCGTGACCCATGTCATCGCCTTCTGCGACGCCCATTTTATCTTTGGTTGTCCAAATGATAAGAGCAGCACAGCCAGCAATCGTGCCGAGTACGATGACTGTTACGAAGATACTCCAAAACGTACTCATTAGCGATTATCTCCTGTCTTGTGATTGGACTTATCCTGATTGTTCTCCTCATCGTCGAAAATCAGGTTAGCCGCTTCATCAAAGTGCTTTTTGCGACGTTTGCTATAAGCCCAAACAACGATCCCAATGAAGCTCACAAATAGGACAACTGTCCAGATACTATGAAAGGTGCCGATATCCATAGGCCCTCCTTATTACTTCATTGCGTGACCTAGTGACTGAAGATAAGCAATCAACGCTTCTATCTCCGTTTTACCTTCAACCGCTGCCTTAGCATTCTCGATGTCCTCATCGGTGTATGGCACACCAAATTGGTCACGGAATAACTTCAGCTTCGCGGCCGTTGTTTCCCCATCTAGCTTGTTCTCTGCTAACCAAGGGAAGCCAGGCATGTTCGATTCAGGTACTACGTCACGTGGATTAATTAAGTGAACGCGGTGCCATTCGTCAGAGTAACGATCCCCAACTCGGGCAAGGTCAGGGCCAGTACGCTTAGAGCCCCATAAGAAAGGGTGCTCCCAAACACTTTCTCCTGCGACGGCATAGTGCCCGTAACGCTCGGTTTCAGCACGAAATGGACGAACCATTTGACTGTGACAAACGTTGCACCCTTCACGGATGTAGATGTCACGTCCTTCCATTTCTAACGCTGTGTACGGACGAAGGTTATCTACCGGTTCAGTGGTTTGCTTTTGGTAAATCAATGGCGTTATCTCCACCAATGCACCAAAGCTGATTGCAACGATGATCAAAATCGCTAGCAAACCTGTGTTTTTTTCTACTATCTCGTGGCGATTTGAACTCATTTAATCGTCCTCCTTACACCGCAGGCTCAAGCGATTTCAAGCTAGCTTCAGGCGCACGAATTGTTTTATATGCGTTGTAAGCCATCAAGAACATGCCTGATAGGAAAATCGCACCGCCGATAAAGCGGACGAAGTAGAACGGGTAGGAGGCTTCCAATGACTCCACAAAGCTGTATGTCAACGTACCGTCAGTGTTGACAGCGCGCCACATCAGACCTTGCATCACACCAGAAATCCACATGGCAACGATGTAGAGTACGGTACCAATCGTGGCAAGCCAGAAGTGTACGTTCACCAAAGACACCGAGTACATACGCTCTTGACCAAACAGTTTTGGAATCAAGTGGTAGATGGAGCCGATAGAGACCATCGCAACCCAACCAAGTGCACCGGAATGAACGTGACCGATTGTCCAATCGGTGTAATGCGACAAGGCGTTAACTGTCTTGATCGACATCATTGGGCCTTCAAACGTGGACATGCCATAGAATGACAAAGACACAATAAGGAAGCGCAAGATGGGATCATAGCGAAGTTTATGCCACGCACCTGATAACGTCATAATACCGTTAATCATCCCGCCCCACGAAGGTGCAAACAAGATTAACGACATCACCATCCCCAGTGACTGCGTCCAGTCGGGTAGTGCCGTGTAATGAAGGTGGTGAGGACCCGCCCAGATATAGAGAGAAATCAATGCCCAGAAGTGGACGATGGAGAGTCGATAAGAGTAAACAGGGCGTCCCGCTTGCTTGGGAACGAAGTAGTACATCATACCCAGAAAGCCTGCTGTTAGCAGGAAACCAACCGCGTTATGTCCGTACCACCACTGTACCATTGCATCGACTGCGCCAGCATAGATGGAGTAAGACTTCATCGGTGAAACAGGGATTGCCATGCTGTTAACGATGTGCAACACCGCGATGGTCAGAATAAAGGCACCGAAGAACCAGTTGGCCACATAAATATGTGACGTCTTACGCTTGATAAGCGTGCCAAAGAACACGATAGCGTATGCGACCCATACCACCGCGATGGCGATATCAATTGGCCACTCTAGTTCCGCGTACTCTTTAGAGGTGGTGTATCCCATTGGCAGCGAGATGGCTGCAGAAAGGATAATGGCTTGCCAACCCCAGAAGGTGAACTCTGCTAACTTCCCTCCGAACAACCGTGTTTGACAAGTTCGCTGCGCAACATAATAAGAGGTTGCAAACAACGCACTGGTACCGAATGCGAAGATCACTGCGTTAGTATGCAGTGGACGCAAACGGCTATACGTCAAATACGGAATATCAAAGTTCAGTGCAGGCCACACTAATTGAGCGGCAATAAGTACACCTACAGCCATGCCCACAATACCCCACAAAATGGTTGTTAGAGTAAATAAGCGGACAACGCGGTAGTTGTAGTCTTGTTCAAGCTGCTTAACTTGGCTCATATTGCATGCTTCCACTTTTAGTTAACTACACTCACGTTTGATACGGACGAAGCCTCCGCTTCGCCTGTTAACATACCATTTTTAAGAAAACGCCCCGTTGCGTATGGTTTTTAACCACTTTGCACACTCCGTTGCTATTTCTTTGTAAAAATGGCATTTTCGACCAGAATCATACTGTAGATACTGGTTAAAAAACAGGGTCTAACCCACACACTTAGTGCGGCTTACCTACCTTTCTTATAAAACTTTGACCTCTGTAACACGGAGAAAGCTACCCATGGCAGCAGAAAAACTCACTCGAGGACGACTCGCGCAAATTATCGTTATGCTTACACTTTTAGTGGTTGCTTTCTTCTGGAGGACGCTGGTCTATACACCCGGATTGACCATTATAGACTGTGAAGGGGAGCGCGGATTTTGTGGCACGTCACAATCTCAGCAAGCGATAGCGTTCTCATGGAGAAAAGAGCAGGATAGTGTAATGTTTTCAGCCACTTCAGACCAAAAGCCACACTTGGCTTATTGGGGAGAGGAAGGGAATAAGCAGATCGAAATTAGCGATCAGCAGGACCGAGATGGGGAGAAGATCACGCTGACTTGGCAGTGGAAAACACAAGATTTACCTCGCGACGCCATGAGCTTTAACCTTGTCTTTGATCAATATCAATTTAAATTTAATTACCCTAAAAGCGAGTGAAAAACTGCGGTTTAAAGCTTATTTTTTCTCGTTTATGACGATTATAAAAGGAAATGCTTATTTATGAGTGTTTCCTTTTTTATCTTGTTACAGCTTAATCTTAAACTCTTGATCATTAATACTATTTGACTCATCACTCAAAAGAAAGCATACCAAAGGAGATAAAACTTCGCTCTTTTTACGCGACGGTAATGTTTCCACATCAGTGTTAATATTGTGATCCGACCAGAAACTTATACTGTTAATCCGTTGCAGGCGATTTGTAGCCGGCTTGTCATTGAGAGACACGCTACCCAGGTGCCTGTTTGTAGCAATAACGACACAACGAGCCTCCACCTGACAAAACGCATCTAACCCATCAATCCCCAGCGATTGTATATAGGCATGCCCGAGCTCAGAGACGATAACGGCACCGATAAAAGGGGAGAGTTGCGCAGTACACTGATCAAGCGTGACTTGGAGCGTATCTTGCGTGAGCGCAGGGGCTTCTTTAAACCTGACTCGGGGATCATGAGCGACAATGTCGAGCGCTGTCGTTTGATTATGATCGATAATAACAGGGGTATAGCCTTTCGCAGCTAATTGATAGGCGATAGTGGCACCTAAGGTGCAGGCCCCACCGAATAACGCAACGGGTCGACAATCCATGTTGAGCGCTCTAGCGATATAAATGAAGTGATAGAATACGTGATTTCAAGCGCGATTTCAGTGGGTAGCGCAATGATTTGATTGCCTGATACAAGTATCATTAAAATCGTGATAAATAGCGAAAACAATAACGAACGTTAAGATGAAAATAGCCACAGCATGCACACAACAACCAGACGCAGTGGACGCCGCGCAAACACTGGCGCGCACTTTATTGAGCCGCCTAAACGCACCGAGGCTTTTAATGGTCTACTGCACGGAGCAATACGATGTTGATGCACTTCAGCGAGCAATGGTTGCACTCTTTCCTAGCGTGCCATTGATAGGTTGTACGACCTGCGGTGGTGTCATGACGCAAGCCGGTTACATCGAAGGGCCAACAGCCGCAGTGTGGGCTTGCAATGATGAAAAGGGGAGTTACGGTACATCCCTTGTGCCACATCAAGCCCATCGCCCAATACGAGATTCAGCACGTATTGCGCTTAATCAAGCCATAGAGGAGAGCGGCCGTTGTGGTGAACTTCCCAAACTCATCGCTTTACACAGTACACCAGGGGATGAGGAGACGACGTTAGCTGCCATTCGCGAAGAGTTGGGCGTATCGGTTCCGGTGATAGGTGGGTCAGCGGCGGCCGATACCGTCGGCGGACGATGGGCCATTTTCGATAACAAGCAAACCGCGCAATCTGGCATCGCAATCAGTGTTTTTTATCCAACCGCACGGGTGAGCTATTCATTCCACTCCGGTTATGCCGCCACAACGAAGAAGGCCATCGTTACAGAGGTACGTGGTCGCACCTTAGTGAGTTTGGATCACAAACCCGCATCGGTGGTTTATAAAGACTGGTACGAAGAAGAAACCGGGCAGACGCTAGACTTAGATGATTCGTTATTTGCGCGATCAACCTTGTATCCGCTCGGGACACAAACGGGCAAGATACACGGCTTACCCTATTACACCTTGTCACACCCCATGTTTGTGAACCAAGACGGACACATGGAGCTCTTCTCGCAAATCGCCGTTGGGCAAACTGCACACTTTATGACAGGCACCAGTGAAGGGTTAATCGCCCGTGCAAGTCGAGTCGTGGAATCGGCAAACGATCATGCATTGCGGACACCTCAACCTCTTGGTGGGCTGGCGATTTATTGTGCAGGGTGTATGCTTCACGTCAAAGATCGCCTAGATCAAGTCGCCGACAATATCAACACGGCCTTATACACTGCACCGTTTGTGTGCCCGTTTACCTTTGGTGAACAAGGCCTGTTTAAGGGTGGGGAATTGTCCCATGGTAATTTAATGATCTCGGCTGTGTTATTTCATAAGGATTAATCATGACGTCGAAACGCGTATCGACCTTTGAACGTTCAGACTCTGAATCTTTACAAGAAACCTTATTTGAACTCAGTCGTGTTGAAGCAAGAGAAAAGCGTTTAAGGGAAGAAAACGACGCAATTTTATCGGCGATCTCAGCTATGACGGAAGCGACGTCAAAAACCGATATTTTTGCTTCCTTACTTGATGTGATCCGCCGGTATGTTAGCTTTGATAGCGCCGTGGCGCTGAGCCGTAACCGAGAAACAGAAGATGCGTTTCGCTGTTTAGTATCGACTGAACGCTTGCTCGAAACCGTCACTTGGCAAACAGGGGATGTGTTTCGCCGCTGTGTGAGTGGCGAAACGGTTGCTATCTATAAACCTGGCATGGTGAAAGAGCTGCATTGCTTAACGCATCAATATGCCAGTTATTTACAAGGCACTGCGCTGATTAGCGGGCTGACGGTCAATGACAGTGAAGTCATGCTTATTTTACTGTCACACCGCCGTGATGCATTTAATAACGAAGCTCAGCAAGTAATCGACCGGTTTCGCCCCTTGATTGAGCGGACCATTATGGATATCGACTACCGCCATCGCCTCCATGCATTAGTGGGGAGTCGCACCCAGGAACTGAATGCTAGCCGCCAGCGCTTTCAAGACTTTGCCCAAACAGCCAGTGATTGGTTTTGGGAGCTCGATAACCAATTTCAACTGACTTACCTGTCGTCACCCAATACTGATACCGACATTGATCCTGAAGCCCTGCTGGCAAAGCTCAAATCAGATGCCGAATTAAAAACGACGTTAGAAGCGTACATATATACAGAAAAAGCCTTTAGCGATATTGAGTGGCATATAGCGTCTCGTCACCATGATTATTGGGTAAGTCTATCAGGCCGTCCTTGCTACAATAAGCGCGGTGAACTTGCAGGTTATCGGGGGACGGCTAAAGATATCACCGCGACCAAACGTCGCGTCGTTGAATTGCAGCAGGCGCGTCAGCAAGCTGAGTTGGCGAATAATGCCAAGTCGCAATTCCTTGCGGTCATGAGCCACGAGATCCGCACACCACTTAATGCTGTTTTGGGATTGATCGATGCGTTGCAACACTCTTCATTGACGCAAGAGCAAAAGCAGTGGGTAGGGCAAATGGATAAATCTGCTCAGTTATTGCTGACATTGATCAGCGATGTGCTAGATTTGTCTAAAATTGAGTCTAACCGCTTTTCACTCTCTCCCTCATTGATGAAGCCCAGCGATAGTGTGTCGAATGTCTATCAACAGTTGATTGAGCGGGCTGATAAAAAGCGCATTAACCTCTCTGTCAGTGTCTCTCCTTCTGTACCTAACACCTTGTTTATGGACGAGAACCGCTTTACGCAAATACTGCTTAACTTGGTGGCCAATGCTTTAAAATTCACGGACCGTGGTGGGGTGACAGTGTCACTTGACGCTCATGGTGAGCACCTTGAGCTATGGGTGAGAGATTCAGGAATCGGTATCGACGAAAAGCAGATTGATCGAATCTTTGAGCCTTTTACTCAAGCGGATGGCAGTATTACTCGCCGCTTTGGTGGTACCGGCCTCGGATTATCCATTTGCAAAAAACTGGTAGAGATGATGGGGGGCAGTATTCACGTAGAAAGTGAGCCTTATCAGGGAACTGACTTCTGCGTTCGCTTGCCGATTGTCGAAACACCTCAAGATGCAGAAAAGTACCAAGCACCGCCCAATGTCCCGGCTGATGCCGTGCAGCCTATGTCGATATTGGTCGCCGAAGATAGCCGCGCTAATCAAATGGTGGTGAGGTTAATGCTTGAAAAACAAGGTCATACCGTGACGCTAGCGTCCAATGGCGAGGAGGCTCTGGCACGGGTTGAACAAACAGAATTCGATCTTGTGCTCATGGACATGTCGATGCCCGTAATGGATGGCATCGCAGCCACCAAAGCACTGCGCGCGTCTGGATTTAAACGTCCAATTGTTGCGTTAACGGCTAATGCGATGGATGAAGACAAACAACGGTGTGTCCGTGCCGGCATGGACGACTTTGTGACTAAACCCATTAGAGCCGCGAGCCTTAACGCCGTACTGCATGTTCATCAGCCATTAGATCTGTCCACTAATTACCGCTGACTTGAATCGATTTAGGCCAATTCATTTGGAATAATCAAGATTAAAGGAAGTAGTAATTAGCTATTTTATGGTAAATAGATAATTACGTTTAATGACAGCAAGCGAGTAGTACTGGGCGAGCAAAAACAGTGTCCAACATCAGACCTCAAACCTTTATTTAACATAATATATATAATGCGCACTTAAAGGTGTGCGTTAAGATAGGAGCGATATGGCATTTCTCGCTATCATATCGCTCCTTGTCCCGCACGGCGTGTAATCTGATGCTATTTGAATGACTGATGTGGAAATACGTTTTTGATACGTTGTTGAATACGGTTATCGATGCTGCGCGACATCACCACCTTCGCGGGTTTAAAGCGATTGCTATACACTTTCACTGTGCCCGTAAACGGATGGCGCTTCGCGATGTCTTGGCAGTCATGTAAGAAACCTTTCGGCACTTTTCCTTTATGACGCACTAACTGACCATCTTTAAATGCAATCACGATCAGTGGCCGGTCGATCAACATGAATGCGAGGAAAATGGCAAAAGAGATCAGTAAAAAGTAGCCCATACTGCAATGCTCGCTTATCGGTTAACAGGTTTCACATTCCTAGCAAGTTACTCAGATCTTGCTTTAAGGTGTCTACTTGCTTGTTGGCACTTTCAGAACGATTGGCCTCAGATAATAAATACTCAATAGTATCGGATAAGGTCGCGTCAAGCTCATGTGCTTTTTGCGAGAGCTTCTCCCACACCCGGTAATCCAAATCGATGGATTTTTTCCGCGTTTGCTCTTGCTCGGCGTTAAAGTGACGCTTGCGCTTGGCGCGAATCGCTTGTTTTAGCTTTTTCTCCAGCGACGGCGCCATGTGTTTTTCAATCCATTGATGCACCCGCGTGGGTTCATGCTCTAAGGCTAACAAGGCATCAACGGCTGTTTTAGCCTCATCGCTATCAATGTATTTTGTGACAGCGTCACCGTCTTTCCATTTTTTCACCAGGTAGGCCCATTTCCAGCCTGCCTCAAGGTTCTCGAGTTGTTGATATTTCATATGCCAAGCTTTTGTCACGCCAAGTGGTGACAGCGTAACACTAACGCGCTGTCTGTTCAATTATCACACACCACAACGATGCCACCGTGCGCCAATGGTTGATCCAATGGCCCCACTATCCTATTACCACAGTGTGTTATCCTTTATACTCTATCCATTCTAATCTTAGTCAGTAATCATAGACATGCATGAAGTTGATTGGCGTGATGCCAAACCACATTATTCTCAGTTTTCTCTCGACATTGCACAATTTGCGCATTTAGAGGCGGCCTCACTGTTATCACTGCAATCACGCTTAAAAAAGGCTCTGACTTGGTTAATGTCACCTTCGTGTCCAACGGCTTGTCTTACCGTGATGTCTGCTGACTTACCTCAATATCTGAATGCCTATCAAGCAGAATTAGCGACACAGTACCCAGAGGTGCCGGTTGTGATCGGTGATGCGATTACCGAATCAACACTGTTTGGCTTCGCTTATGATGCGAATAAAAATGTGACAGCGTCACAAAAAAAGTACGGTTTGCTACATCAAGCTCACAATGGCGTATTGATTTTAAAAGTCGCGGATATACTGCAGCAGCCGCGGATTTGGGTGCGTCTCAAGCAGTGCTTATCAACGGGCAAGCTCGCCTGGCAAACCGCCCGCGCCGATCAAGTGACGGAGTTACCCGATGAGGCAGTGAACGTACGCCTGGTGTTAGTCGGCGACAGACAGTGGCTGGCCGACTTTGAAACCAATGAGCCTGATCTCTACGACGGCCTATCAGCTTATGCCGAATATGAGCAAGACATTGCGCTCGACGCGACCACCATTGTGCCCTATTTTGCTTGGCTAAAAGGCTTGGTTACCGCACACACTCACTTACCCATGACAGAATCAGGCTTAGTACGTTTGTTGCAAGCCGGGGCACGTGAAAGCGAAGATCAATGGCGGATGCCCTTGTGTCCGGTTTGGTATCATCAACTACTGGCTGAATCTGTCATAACGGCGTCGGATGCCCTCGACAAAGCTGCCATTGATGCTGCTATCTCTCAGCGTTACCAACGTGCTGCCTACCTCCCCGAACGTGCGATTGAAGATATCCACAAAGGGCAAGTTTTTATTGATACCCGCGGCGAGCATATCGGTCAAATAAACGGATTAACGGTGATCGAAGTGCCTGGGCATCCGATGAGTTACGGTGAGCCAGCGAGAATTTCTTGTGTCGTTCATTCCGGTGATGGTGATATTGCTGATGTTGAGCGTAAAGCCGAGCTTGCGGGCAACATTCACGCCAAAGGCATGATGATTATGCAGGCCTTTGTGAGCGTGGCGCTAAACCTCGATGACCCTTTACCGTATTCCGCCTCCATTGTATTCGAACAATCGTATAGCGAAGTGGATGGTGACAGTGCATCCTTGGCTGAATTATGTGCCTTTGTGAGCGCGTTATCTCAACAACCGATTAATCAAGCCATCGCCATCACCGGCGCCGTTGACCAATTTGGTCGCGTACAAGCGGTTGGCGGGATTAATGAAAAAATTGAAGGCTATTATCAAGTCTGCGCGCACCGTGGTTTAACCGGTCAACAAGGCGTGGTGTTACCCAAAACCAACCTCTCTTCTTTGTGTCTACGTAACGACGTGGTTGATGCGATTAAAGCCGGCCAGTTTCATATTTGGGCGGTGGATGATGTCGAACAAGCCTTGCCGCTTGTGACAGGTCTCCCATTCTCCGGAGATGATGATGAGACATTGCTCAGAAAAATATCTAATCGAATAAATCATTTTCATACTGATGACAAACAAAGCTGCAACAGTTTGTTTAAACGCTTAAAAAACTGGTTTGGCCAGTACTGATCCGAGTTGTTTGGCGTACACGTGTACGCTAATCTGCTCGCAATTGAATAAGGAGCAGTTTAGATATAATGAAACGCCAAAATTCCTATAATCGCGACGATTTACTCGCGTCTAGCCAAGGTGAGCTCTTTGGCCCGGGACGTCCACAGCTTCCGGCACCAAACATGCTGATGATGGACCGCATCACCAACATTACCGATCAAGGTGGTGACTTTGATAAAGGCGTGATTGTCGCAGAGTTGGATATCAACCCAGACTTATGGTTTTTCGACTGTCACTTCCCTGGTGATCCCGTGATGCCAGGTTGTCTTGGTCTAGATGCCATGTGGCAGCTAGTCGGCTTTTTTCTCGGCTGGGTTGGCGGCGAAGGAAAAGGCCGCGCCCTAGGAGTGGGTGAAGTGAAGTTTACCGGACAAGTATTGCCAACGGCTAAGCGTGTTCGCTATGAAATTCACATGAAACGCGTGATTAACCGCAAACTCGTGATGGGTGTCGGTGATGGCCACGTCTACGTTGATGACAAAGAGATTTACGTCGCGAAAGATCTGAAAGTGGGGCTTTTCCAAGATACCTCAGCATTCTAATCCTCGCTGTCTAGCCGGTGACTATCGCCGGCTTTTTACCGCCCGCCTTCTTGACTCACCATATTTCCCCTCGCGCTTTGCTCGACTAATGGTTTAATTTTTTAGCGATTGTTAACGTTATCTTTGTACTTATCTCTATTTGGTGACAAATATATAAAGTTATAGTGCATTATATACTAATTAAAAAGGCCTTACCAAAACGGTAAGGCCGTAGAAGATTAGAAAGAGACTACTTCATCATTTCCGATTTACTGGTTCTGCCTTCGCGCCATCCGCCAAGCCAGCTACTTCTAGCATCCGTTTGTTGGTAAGGACATAGTTCAGACGATCGACCGTTTATACCTGCTTGAAAGCCCTTTGACTGTGCGCGTTCCAAACGATCTCGCTTCTGTCTTTTCATAGGGTCGCCCTCTTTATTCCATTTTGTTCAATGCTGCTTGCTATTTGCAAGGATGCTTCCGTCTGTGACGTTTTTATGAAGCACCTTCTACAGCTTCGATCATGATTATTTTTTAAGCAAGCACTATCGCGCAACAACTAAACAAAATGTGAGTCATATCCCTCCCATATGTGACAACGTCACTAGCGCAATTATTGCATCGCTTCCAATTCTTCCCAGCGTTCAAAGGCTTGCTCTAGTTCCTGTTCAGCCTCTGCTAATCGAGTCAGTTTAGGTTGGGTAACATCCTGACTTTTCGAGAAAAAATCAGGATCGTTCATTTCTGATTGTAATGCTTCAATCTCTTCTTCTAGCGCCTCAAGCCGCGCTGGCAGGGCTTCTAGCTCACGTTGCAGTTTATAAGAGAGCTTGCGTGGCTTACTCTTAGGTTTTGCCGTCTTTTGTTCCGTATCAGCCTCACCACCCGTTGAATGCGTGCGGCTATTGGGTGTGATGGCTTTAAGATACTGCTCACGCTGTTGTTGGGCATCGTGATATCCCCCAACAAACTTATTAATGGTACCGTCGCCCTCGAATATCCAGCTATGAGTGACCGTGTTGTCGACGAATTGACGATCGTGGCTGACCAGCAATAAAGTGCCTTGGAATTGCGAAAGCAAGTCTTCCAATAGTTCCAGCGTTTCGATATCGAGATCGTTGGTTGGCTCATCAAGAACCAATAGATTCGCTGGCTTGAGGAACAACTTAGCCAACAGCAGACGGTTTTTCTCGCCCCCAGACAGTGCCTTAACCGGGGTTTGAGCGCGGCGAGGATGGAATAAGAAATCCTGCAAATATCCCATCACGTGACGCTTACGACCACCGACTTCAACCTCGGTTTTGCCTCCCGCCAAGTTATCGATAACCGTTTTTTCTGGATCTAGCTTCTCCCGGTATTGATCAAAATAGGCCACATCCAGTTTTGTGCCTACATGCAAAGTGCCACTGTCCGGGGTGAGTGTTTCAAGCATCAGCTTTAATAGCGTACTTTTGCCACATCCGTTCGGGCCAATCAGCGCAATGCGATCGCCGCGCATCACAGTGAAACTAAATGGCTTAATCAGCGGCTTGTCTTGATAGCTAAAGGCGACGTTTTCCGCTTCAAACACAATTTTGCCGGAGCGGCTGGCATCGTCGAGCTGCAAGTTAGCATTACCCTGTAACTCAACGCGGCTCGCACGCTCTTGGCGTAGCGCTTTCAGTGCGCGCACTCGCCCCTCGTTACGGGTACGACGTGCTTTGATACCTTGACGAATCCAGGCTTCTTCTTGAGCCAGTTTTTTATCAAATTCAGCGTTCTGCTCAGCTTCCACTCGCAGCGCTTCTTCTTTACCGTCGAGGTAGGTTTGATAGTCGCCTGGCCATGAGGTCAGCTTACCGCGATCAAGATCAACGATACGTGTGGCCATCGCGCCAATAAACGAGCGGTCATGCGAGATAAAAACGATTGCGCCTTTAAAATCTTTTAAGAATTGCTCTAACCACAAAATAGTCGAGACATCCAAGTGGTTAGTGGGCTCATCAAGAAGCAACACATCCGGCTCACAAACCAGAGCGCGCGCTAAAGCGGCTTTGCGCTGCCAACCGCCAGATAAGGCTTTAAGCGCGGTATTGCCCTCTAGGCCTAACGCCCCTAACACCACCATAATCTGATTATCAAAGCGCCAAGCGTCAGCGTGGTCGAGCGCTTCTTGCACTTTGGCCAGCTCGGCAATATTGCGATCACTAGGATCGGTTTCGATCGTCGCGATCAGCTGATGATACTGCTTGAGTTTGTCCCCTGCTTCCGCGAGACCTTCGGCCACATAATCGAACACAGTTCCTTGGCTATCGCGGGGGGGATCTTGTTCAAGCCGGGAGACTTTGAGTTCAGACTGACTTTGAATACTGCCATCATCGAGCTGTACCTGACCATCAAGCACCTTCATCAAGGTAGATTTACCGGCGCCATTGCGCCCTACCAGACACACGCGCTCACCTGGCTGGAGAATAAAGTCAGTTTTGTCCAGTAATGGGTTGTCGCCATACGCCAACTGGGCGGAGGTTATTTTAATCAATGCCATGTTGCGTTAACCAAGCTTGTAATTGTGTGTGATCAAACGGCCATCCTAATTCAGCCCTCACCGCTCCAGACTGATCACGTATTGCGATCACAGGGATAGTGACGCCGTAACGCTCAAAGAGCGTATCGTCAAAGGCAATGTCTTGACTGTTGAGTGGCGTTTGATAACCGAGAGATTGATAGAGTGCCCACGCTTGTTCACAAAGGTGGCACCCTTCCGTACTAAACAATACGAGTGTCATGCGGACATATCCTGATGACGAATAATCCAGCAATTGTGAATATGTGGGTTGCGGGCAAAATCTTCAGGAATCGAGCGTTTGCTAATATTTTCTGCACTGAGCCCTGCAGCCGCTAAACCTTCCAAATCCATCTTAAAGTGTCGCTTGTTATTGGAAAAAATAATTTCACCATCGGGACGTAAACGGTCTTTTAGTGCCAAAAGGACATCCAGGTGATCACGTTGCACATCAAAAGTGCTGTGCATTCTTTTCGAGTTAGAGAATGTCGGCGGATCGATAAAGATTAAATCAAATTGCTGATCTGATTGGCGAATCCATTGCAGACAGTCTGCCTGTTCAAAACGGTGTTGACGCCCGACAATGCCATTGAGCGCCATATTGCGTTCCGCCCACGCTATATAGGTTTTTGACATATCTACAGTCGTGGTAGAGCGTGCGCCACCGACCGCGGCATGCACCGACGCACTGCCCGTATAGGCGAAAAGGTTAAGGAAATCTTTCCCTTGCGCTTTCTCGCCGATTAGACGACGGGTATTGCGATGGTCAAGAAATACCCCTGTATCAAGATAATCATAGAGATTAACCTCAAGCGCCACGCCGTATTCATGGACCGTCATGGTCCGCGACGCGCCAGCAAGCTTTTGATACTGATTGTTGCCCTTTTGCTTTTCGCGCGTTTTTAACACCACTTTATTGGCATCCACACCCGTCACTGCAATGGCAGCACGCACCATATCCAACAAGCGACGACGTGCTTTCTCAGGCTCAATGGTTTTCGGCGCTGCGTATTCTTGAATCACCAAATAATCGCGATAGCGATCTATCGCGGCTTTATAGTCAGGCAAGTCGGCATCATAGAGTCGATAACACTCTAACGCTTGTTTCTTCGCCCATTTGTCGAGCTTCGCCATATTCTTGCGCAAACGGTTAGCAAAATCTGGGGCGACGTCCGCCTTTGGCGCTTCACTCTCCGGTTTTTCACCACGCGCAGTGATCGCATAGGTTTTCATCACACAGTCTAACGCACCGTTGCGTAACTTAAATTTGTCATCCGCGCGCATCCGCAAGCAACTCAGTAACTCTTCCGATCCTGAATACAAAGAAACCGTGTTCCCCGCAAATGCCTCTTTAAGGTGATCACCGAGCTGCGTGTAGAGGGCGATCAAGCCAGGCGTGGTTCCCAAGCGCTCCCCGTACGGCGGATTAGAAAGAATATGTCCCCCTGAGAATCCCTCAGGCGGCGTCACTTGCGTGGCATCACCCGTTGCAAAATCAATCAATTCACCCACGCCAGCACGTCGTGCATTCGCGCGTGCTGTCTCAATCATACGGGCATCGTTATCCGTGCCATAAAAACGTGTCTGGCACTGACTTACACCTCGTTTTGCCTTGACACTCGCTTCCGCTTTGATCGCTTTAAAGGCTTCATCATCAAAGCCCAACAACGATTCAAAGCCCCAGCGCTTGCGCTTTAATCCAGGCGCGATTTTCGCTGCCATCATCGCCGCTTCTATCAGCAGGGTGCCCGAGCCACACATGATATCCATCAAAGGCTGATCCATCTTCCAGCCACTCCTTGCGACTAAGGCTGCCGCATGGGTCTCTCGTAAGGGCGCAGCGCCTGCTTGGGTACGATAGCCGCGCTGATGTAGGCCGCTCCCTACCATATCAATCCCAAGCAGGCCTTGATCTTTCGATAACCGCATATAGATACGTAAATCAGGCTGCTCGCGGTCGACGCTTGGGCGGGGCAAATTCGACTTTTCAAACTTGTCTACAATTGCGTCTTTGACTTTCAACGCCCCGTACTGGCTATTGCGTATCTCGCGATTGGTACCATTAAAGTCCACCGCAATCCGCTGACTGGCGTGAAAATAATCGGGCCAGTTAATTGCCGTTGCCCCGAGGTAGAGATCCATATCATCGCGCACCGCAAATTCGCCCAGAACTAAGACAAACCGCGACGCAATCCGACTCCATAAACAGCATTGATACAGTGTTGAATCGTCGGCTTTAAATTTAACCCCCGCATGAACTTGCTTGACGCTAGAGACGCCAAGTTGTTCAAGCTCTTGAGCTAGCATGTGCTCGAGGCCTCGAGCGGTTATTGCGAGATAGTGTTTCATTCAGTCTCTACACCCTTTGGGCGTCGTTATCATCATGGCGGCGATTATACATCAATCTTGCGCCTATCGTTGACCCAAGCGGTAACAAACACCATTGAACGATGAATAAATCGCCGGATTATTGTTTCCATATAAAAACAGATGCTAAGAAAGATTTGTTTCTGCATGGAATCAATTATCCGACCCCGACCCCCATCCGTGTTTCTTCCAGGAAACCATCTTGCTTCTACACTGACATCGCCTCGCGCAATGCGGTTTGAACCGACGCGTGTAAGTATTCACTGCTGCTATGATATCTATCAAACCTCACTTTATAACAATAAAAACGGACTTATTTTCCCTTTGGGAAAGAATGCATCACCATCAAAACTGGACTATACCAGAAGAGATTTGCTCAAGCATTTTGCCGGATAAAATAGGAAGAAAGCAGTCAATAACTGCCGTGATAAGGGTGAAAATATCCCCAAATGAATGAAAAAATGCTCAGAGATGCGCACACTTTTCGTTCATAAAATGAACTGATATCACATTTTTTATGCACGTCTGTTTGGTATAAGAAACGTCAAGATACAGCTATCGCGCTGTCATCTGTCTACGGAACAAGGAAAGTGAGGGAAGAAAGGAGGCGTGGGCTGAGTGAAAACCACTCAGCCCACTAACGCAAAGCGACCTTTTTGGCTATTTGTTTGACATATTGGTTGCGATAGCCGGTCGTTCATTACTTTAATCGCACCACAAAACGCCATTTTTTTATTCGCGCTCAGTTCAAAATCCGCTTCGCGCGCGAGCATGCACAGTGAAGCGGAACCGGCGTTCTCTATGATAATAAACGGCGCCCTATCCCCTGTTTGGCTGGTGAGCTCGACTATTTGCCCCCACTCAGGGGTGGCAATAGTGTCTTGTTGTGGCTCGAAAAACCAGCTTTTAGGTAAGACAGGTTTGTGGAAGCGATAGGCTGCCACTGCGTTCAAAGCGAGTTCGGCCTGACGAGGGCCGGAAAGTGAAAGATTTGACAGAGGCTCTGTCAAACGTTGAAAGAGTGATGCATCCTCAACAGAAAATGGGGATGATGAGAACGCATCGGGGATGAGATGTTTGGCATTAACCGCCACGCGAAAAACCATGTCATCGCCTAAATCCAGCATCAGTGAATTCGACGTATTATCGAAATACCATCTCCATGCATCATTAGGTTTTAACATACTTCAGCTCCCGCGATGACTCACTTACTGGGTGTCTGGCGATAACAACACTGCCATTGCCTGAAGTGTAATGGGCTGAAGCGAAAAAAAAAGGGGAAGAAAACGTCCCCTTTAATGCGTTAAGCGTTTATTTACTAAGCTAAATATGACGCACGATTTGTTTGATGAGCCCAGGACCTTGGTATATTAACCCAGAGTAGACTTGCACCAGATCCGCCCCCGCTTCGAGTTTTTCTCGCGCGGCGGTGACTGAGTCAATGCCGCCTACCCCAATGATGGGCATCGCACCATCGAGTGCACGATGTAGTTGGCGAATGACCTCGGTGCTTTTTAGTTGCACAGGACGGCCACTCAGCCCACCCGCTTCACGATAATGTGGCATACCATCTACCAATGAACGCTCAAGCGTCGTGTTGGTCGCAATCACGCCATCAATCTGATGACGAATCAGTGCTTGGGCCACTTGTTGAATTTCGTCTTCACTCAAGTCTGGGGCAATCTTAACTGTCAAAGGCACGTATTTATCGTGGGTGTCTGCCAAATGTGCCTGTTCCGCTTTCAGTGTGCTAAGGAGTTCATCGAACATCTCGCCATATTGTAAGGTACGTAATCCTGGCGTGTTAGGCGACGAGATATTGACGGCAATATAGTCAGCGTGTGGGTATACTTTTCGCATGCAGGCGAGATAATCGTCGGTCCCCTGCTCGATGGGTGTATCTTTGTTCTTACCAATATTAATCCCCAACACACCATCGAAGTTTTTCGCACGTTTCACGTTTTCTACCAATGCATCAACGCCTTGGTTATTGAAACCCATTCGATTGATGATCCCCTCGGCAGCTATAATACGAAAAAGTCGAGGCTTATCGTTACCCGGTTGCGGACGGGGCGTCACTGTCCCCACTTCTACAAAGCCAAACCCCATCGCGCCAAAGGCTTCTATGCACTCGCCGTTTTTGTCCAATCCTGCTGCTAAGCCAACGGGATTATTGAAGTTGAGTCCCATCACGGTAACTGGACGAGGAGGAAGCTGTTGGGAATAGAGAAAACGAAGCGGGGTGTGGTGATATCGAGAAAGGGTGTTGATGGTTAGATCATGTGCTTTTTCTGGATCTAACTGAAAGATAGCCGGTCTGGCGAGGCGGTAAAGCATTATCCCTCCTAATAAAAAAAGCCCCGTATAAACGGGGCTAGATTATTGCGTTATTGGCGCGCTAATTCAATTTAAATTTAACAGCGACAATTCACGGAGTGCCACCGAGAACTTGGCAAACTCATGCACTGAGCCCACTTTGAACTCATCAACAATGCTCTGCCAGCGGCCGAGGATCACCACGTGCTCATCCATCCATTGCGCTAATCCTGTCTCAGCATCTTGATCATCCGCCATTTCAGACACAATATGAGCGGTGAGTAAGCGTTGTTGCCAATCCAGATCTTCACGGAAAGACGCACGGGCCAAGGCTTGCCAGTGGTTATCCACGGGTTGATTGTTGATTTGTTTCAAGAACCAGTGCAGTGACAGGCCATCCCCTAGCACGTAATACAAGCGCGCCACCAGCTCAAACGGCTTATTCAGCTGCTCTGACACCTGAGCTAAGTCTAAGCCAGAGAACACGCTAGTGAGACGACAGACTCTATTGGCCAGTGCATCCGGCACCCCAGCTTGTCGCAATGTCTCCGCCTGTTGGTCATGCTCTTTGATTTCACTCTCAACCAGATACTTGTCCAAGTGCTCAACCAAGTTTTGCAGCGCGGGGCGATAAAAGGCCACTTGTGCCTCGATGCTCTCCCCTTTACGTTTGTTGCGTAACATCCATCGCGTTGCGCGACGTAACATCCGACGGCAACGGAACAAGATATCGTATTGCACCTTAGCATTGACCTGATTATCTAGCGCTCGGACATCATCAAATAATTGTTCAAAGCCAAACACATCACGCGCGATAGCATACGATTTGGCAATCTCACTGACACTTGCGCCGGTTTCATCTTGCATACGCGTAATGAAATTAAAGCCCATGTCGTTCGACATCTGGTTCGCCAACGCCGTCGCAATGATCTCGCCGCGAAGTGGATGGGATTCCATTTCTTGGCGATAGTGACGCTGTAACTCTTTCGGGAAGTAACTGGGAAGTAGCTGGCCAAAGTGTGCATCTTGCGTCACTTCGTCGACCACCAGTTGCTCTTTGAGCACCATCTTCCCGTACGCCACCAGCACGGCAATTTCTGGGCGCGTTAGGCCCGTGCCACGCAGATTACGCTCAGACAAGGTCTCATCATCCGGCAAATATTCAAGTGCGCGATCCAGCTTGCCCTCTTTTTCAAGATAATGAATAAAGCGGATCTGCTCTTTTAATAACGCAGCTTGCTGATTGTGAGTAACCGAAATCGACTCACTCTGACTGTACGCATCTTCAAGCACGATATCCGACACTTCATCTTCCATCCGCTCTAGTAGCTCGTTGCGTTTTTTCATGGTCAAGTCGCCAGCGGCCACCAGCCCATTGAGCAAGATCTTGATATTGACTTCGTTATCGGAACAATCGACCCCACCAACGTTGTCGATAAAGTCGGTATTGACGCGACCGCCTTTGAGCGCATATTCGATCCGCCCCAGTTGCGTCATTCCTAAGTTGCCCCCCTCACCGATAATGCGGGCGCCAATTTCGTTACCATTAACACGCAATCCGTCATTGGCGCGATCACCAACAGAGGTGTGGGTTTCATCAGACGACTTCACATAGGTCCCGATCCCACCATTCCAAAGCAGATCCACTTTGGCTTTTAAGATCTGCTTAATCAGATCATTCGGTGCCATTGACTGCTTGCGTGTCCCAAGCAGTTTTTGTATCTCTGGCGTTAAAGTAATCGACTTGGCGCGGCGAGAGAATATCCCCCCACCTTTGGAAATCAACTTGCTGTCATAGTCTTCCCAGCTTGAGCGCGGCAGGTTGAAAAGCCGCTGTCGCTCTTTCCAACTTTTTGCAGCATCTGGCTCAGGGTCAATAAAGATATGCATGTGGTTAAACGCAGCCACCAAGCGAATATGTTTAGACAGCAACATGCCGTTACCAAACACATCACCGCCCATATCGCCAATCCCCACACAGGTAAAATCTGTGGTTTGACAGTTGATATCAATTTCGCGGAAATGACGTTTCACTGACTCCCATGCACCGGCTGCGGTAATCCCCATCTTCTTGTGGTCATAACCGTTGGAACCACCCGACGCGAACGCATCGCCCAGCCAAAAGTCATATTGTGCGGAAACACTGTTAGCAAGGTCAGAGAATGTCGCCGTCCCTTTATCCGCCGCTACCACTAGATAGGCATCGTCTTCGTCATGACGGACAACGTGTCGCGGCGGTGTCAGGGTACCTTCCACGATATTATCGGTAATGTCGAGCAACCCTTGGATGAAGATCCGATAGCAGCGCTTCCCTTCTGCGAAAATCGCATCGCGACCGGAAAGCTGATGTTGGCGCTTGCAGACAAATCCACCTTTCGCCCCAACAGGCACAATCACGGTGTTTTTCACCTGCTGCGCTTTGACAAGACCAAGCACCTCGGTACGGAAATCTTCTTGCCGATCCGACCAACGGAGCCCGCCACGAGCCACCTTACCACCGCGTAAATGCACCCCTTCAACATCAGGGGAATACACGAAGATCTCGAAGGCCGGAACAGGCTTGGGCATATCCGGGATTTCAGAGGCCTCGAGTTTTAACGAGAGATAAGGCTTGTCTTGGCCATTATCCGGATCTTTTTGGAAGAAGTTGGTCCGTGTGGTCGCCAACATGATGTCCATGTAGCGACGAATAATACGGTCATCATCAAGGCTCTCAACATTATCGAGCGCTTCTTCGATATCATTGATAATGGCGTCTTGCGCGCGCTTGGTTTGCTTACCCGCTGGATCAAAGCGCGTATTGAACAGTTTTACCAAGAAGCTGGCAAGCTGAGAGTGTGACGCCAACGTCTCTTCTATATAGGCTTGACTAAATGGAAAGCCAATTTGACGCATATAACGCGCATAAGCACGTAAAATCGTTACTTCTCGTCCCGACAACCCAGCATTGAGCACCAAGCGATTAAAGCCATCGTTGTCCAAACGGCCATGCCAAATATCGGCAAAGGCATGTTGGAAACGATCTCGGGCATTACCAAGATCAAACGCCGAACCGGCACTGTGCAACATGGAGAAATCAAGGATCCAGTATGTATCCCCTTGGCTAGTTGCCACCTCATAAGGCGACTCACCAATCACTCTCAGCCCGAGGTTTTCCAACATCGGCATCACATCAGACAGATGAATAGGCTCGCCCTTTTGGAACAACTTGAGGCTAATCGCGTTGGATTGATGGCTCACCTCTTGAGGACGGTAAAGCAACATGTCGAGCTTATTATCATCACTGAGACCTTCAAGGCGCTCGATGTCAGCAACGGCGGAGCCCGGGAGCATGGCTTCCTTGTACGAACGTGGAAACGCGCGCAAATAGCGTTTGGCGATTGGCGTACCTCGGTTTTCACCAAAGTTAGCAATCACCGCCTCTTGCAGGCGATCGTCCCACGACGACGCTGCCTCTGTTAGGTTTTGTTCGATCTTCTTCACATCAATATCGAAATTGTTGTTTTCTACTCGGACGATATAGTGCGTCCGTGCCAAGGGGCTTTCCGAGAAGAAAGTGGTAAATTCTACCGTCTGATCGGAACCAAAGTATTGCTGGAGAATACGCTGGGTTTGACGACGGAACTCGGTGTTGTAGCGCTCACGAGTGATATACACCATGCACGAGAAAAAACGCCCAAATGGATCGCGACGGACAAACACTCGCAACATGTCGCGATCTTGCATCTGCACCACGCCCATCCCAACGTCGCGCATTTCGTCTTCCGTCGCTTGGAACAACTCATCACGCGGATAGTTTTCCAAAATATTCGCTAATGCTTTCCACGAGTGAGATTCACGATAAAAACCACTGTTATCGAGAATACGACGTACTTTATTTCGCAGGACAGGAATACTTGCCGTGGATTGGTTATAGGCAGATGATGCGTAAAGGCCCGTGAAACGGTGTTCGCCAATCACATTCCCTTGTTTATCGAACTTTTTAATGCCGATGTAATCCACATAAGCCGGACGGTGAACTCGCGATTTAGCGTTACTTTTTGTGAGCACCAGTAGCTCTTTTTTCAACGCTTCAGCACGGGCGGACTCTGGCATTTCTGACAAGCTGAGTACCGCGGGCGATTTATGTTTTTTCGCCAAGCCAAGCGCATTGCAGTCTGTGCTTGCTCGCAGTTCATAATCCCCTTCAACAGGCACTAAATCAAAACACTTGTACCCCATAAAGGTAAAGTTGTTGTCAGTAATCCAACTCAAAAACTCGATCGCTTCTTGCCGACGCTCGTCATCAATCGGCAACGGTGTGTCTTTCAATTCCGACACCAACTCAAGCATCTGCTCACGCATCGGCTTCCAATCGTTCACCACCATCACCACATCCGTTAAGGTTTCAGACAGCTCAGCCTCAAGTGCCGCCATCTCTGACTCATCGGACATTTTGTCAATTTCGATATGGAACGTGCTTTGGAACTTGCCATTATCATCACCAATGGCAATCACATCACCCTGCTCATTCTTTTGTGATTTTATTGGGGTGTTAAGCATTAAGTGGGTGGTGATCCCCAAACGGTTGAGCGCCATACGCACCGAATCAACCAAGAAAGGGGCGTCAGGTGCCAAGATCTCGACAATGGTGTGGGTTGACTGCCACCCATTGCCACTAAGGCTGGGGTTAAAGACTTTTACAAAGACTTGATCTTGTTCAAAGGTGTTGAGGTGGTGCCACAAACTCATCACAGCACCGTAGAGATCTGACTCATTGCGTTCCTGCAAATCATCATCAGAGATTTGACCCAATATCCTTTTGGCTAATGCATCGACAAGTGGTTGTTGAGTTTCATCGAGTTTATCGGCAATCAACTGATAAACCTTCTCAAGTAACACAGGTACTATAGGGTCACGCGAGGTCATTCTGGAGCTCCGTTGTCCTTTTTAGAACATTATCGTTGTGAGTATTCAGAGGTAAACATTGCGTTAACAAACGCACTGTCTAGTGTAAGGCTTGGCAGATAAAAACGTTATAGATAAACGGCTGGATTTACGCGAATTTCGCCAGAATGTGACTGGTGTGGCTATTTAAACAGAAGAATTGATGAGGCTTTACTCGCGTATCACTAGGCTACCCGCATTAACGACTGGAACTTGTGGTTGGCGTCTGTCACCAGTTTAAAACGCCCGCGTATACCCAGGTGTGATAAGAAAGGACGAAAACGAGAAGCCGGGATCTGAAGACGCAGCCCCTGATCGGATGTCACCACCACATTGGCCGCGGCACCACTGTAATAGTGTTGATACTCTGAGTAAGCAATGTAAACGTTAAAATAGTACTCCATCTCTTCCGCTCAACCTATCACCGTGACACCGCAAACCAATCAACCATCGAAAACAAAAAGCCGCCCAAGGTGGACGGCTTTTCACACTTGTTAACGCTTGGCTGATTTTATCCCAAATCGTTTCTTACTGCTCAAGTGTTTTTTCTACTTTTTCATAAAGATCCGCTGCTAAGTTATCCATATCGGCCAACTCTTGCAATATCTGGCGCATTTGCTGCTGGCGATCGCGATCGTAATGGGCAAGCTTGAGCATAGGATCAATCAATCGAGACGCCACCTGCGGGTTAGATTGGTTGAGTATCACTAAGATCTCTTTCAAAAACCGATAGCCGCTACCGTCTTTAGCGTGGAAACGCGCAGGGTTTCGGTTGCAAAAAGCGCCCACTAAGCTGCGAACACGGTTGGGGTTTTTAAGGGTAAAGGCCGGATGGTCCATTTGCACTCTAACTTGGTCAAGCGCATTGTCTGCTGGGTTTGCCCCTTGCAGCATAAACCATTTGTCCATTACCAGCCCATCATGCTGCCATTTATCACTGAAATCTTTCATCAGTGGTTCACGGCACGGCAATTGCGCATTGTTGGCGGCATTCAATGCTGCCATGGTGTCAGTCATATTATTCGCAGCATGGTAATGACGCTCAACATGCGTATTGCCGTTTTCCGTATGGGCGAGATAGCTCAAGCAGGTATTGCGCAACGCGCGCTCACCGATAGCTTTATGAGTGATCTGATATTCAGGCTGCGCATACTGGCGGTATACCGCATCAAACTCATCAACCATATGATCGGCAAACTGCTGCTTGAACGCCGCCATCACCTGGTGAATAGCATCAACGTCAACGGTATCAAACCACCCTGCCACTTCGGTTTCACTTGGAAGATTAAGTACTTCTGCAATCAAAGCCGGATCCGTGTTGTCACTAAGGAGTACGCCACGGAACGCATCAATCACAGACAGAGGCACATCAATAGGCTGCTCGTTCTGTACCCGTGCGACGTTCGCTTTAATATGCTTAGCCAGTAGGCTCTGACCCGCATCCCACCGCGCAAAGTCATTACGCGCATGTTGCAATAAGAAGGCTAATTCATCATCTTGATAATCGTGATCAAGCTTCACCGGCGCCGAGAACTCGCGCAGTAGTGATAGCACAGGTTGCTCGTCCACCTCATCAAAAATAAAGGTTTGCTCTGTCTCCGTTACCGCGAGCACATTGGAGACGCTCTCACCGTGACGCTGTAACTTAATCACACTGCCATCACGACGATACAGCTCGATATCCAATGGGATGTAAAGCGGCAACTTCTCCTGTTGATCCGCCGTTGGCGGGGTGTGCTGAGAAACATGCAGTGCTAATTGTTTGCTATCAGGATCATACGTCGACGACACGCTGAGCACTGGCGTTCCCGACTGGCTATACCAACGACGGAACTGGGTCAAATCAATCCCAGAGGCATCCTCCATCGCTTGAACAAAATCATCACAGGTTGCCGCGGTACCATCATGGCGCTCAAAGTAAAGCTTAACCCCTTTTTGGAAGCCTGCTTCACCCAAAATAGTATGCATCATGCGGATAACTTCGCTGCCCTTCTCATACACCGTCAGGGTGTAAAAGTTATTCATCTCGATCACCTTCTCTGGCCGAATCGGATGAGACATGGGGCTGGCATCTTCAGCAAACTGCGGGCCACGCATAATACGTGCGTTATTGATACGATTAACCGAGCGCGAGCCTAAATCTGACGAAAACTCTTGGTCTCGGAATACCGTTAGCCCTTCTTTGAGGCTCAGTTGGAACCAATCACGGCATGTCACTCGGTTCCCCGTCCAGTTATGGAAGTACTCATGACCAATGACCGCTTCGATGCCAAGATAATCGGTATCGGTGGCGGTTTCTGCGTTTGCCAATACGTACTTGGAGTTAAAGATGTTTAAGCCTTTATTCTCCATGGCGCCCATGTTGAAAAAATCAACGGCGACGATCATGTAGATGTCTAGATCGTACTCAAGATCAAAGCGATCCTCGTCCCATTTCATTGCGTTTTTGAGTGACGTCATCGCGTGATCGGCACGATCCAAGTTGCCTTTATCAACAAAAATCTCCAACGCCACATCTCGGCCAGATCGTGTGACAAACGTATCGCGTAACACATCAAAATCGCCACCAACCAGCGCAAATAGGTAGCTGGGCTTGGCGTAAGGGTCATGCCATTCTACCCAGTGGCGGCCACCTTCCAATTCACCCGACGCGATCTTATTACCATTACTGAGTAAGTACGGATAATTTGCTTTATCCGCAATCACTTTGGTGGTAAAGCGCGCTAACACATCGGGACGGTCGAGATAATAAGTGATTCGGCGAAACCCTTCCGCTTCACACTGGGTGCAGTACGCCCCGCCTGAGATATAGAGCCCCTCTAAAGCAGTATTGTTTTCCGGGTCAAGCTGAGTTTGTACGGTTAACGTAAACGCTTCAGGAACGTCTCGGATAATCAATTTACCCGCTTCTTCACTATAAGCCGTCCAAGGGTCGCCGTTGATGTCTAGGCGCACTAACGTCAATGCGTCACCGTCTAGTTCGAGATCCGTCGCGTCATTATTCAGGCGTTTTACCTGACTGACGGCAGTGACCAGGGTGTTGTTCGGATGGAGATCAAACTCAAGATTGATGTCCGTAATAGTGAAATCCGGTGCACGGTAATCATCACGGTATTTGGCGGTGGGTTGTTGAGACATGTCGTTTCCTTTTTATCGAGTGTACCTCAGCCAACGAACTGTATTCATTCGCCCAAGGGCGATTTTGCATGCCATACCTTACCGCGGCTTGGCATCGATGACTATAGATTTAACAGTTTGTTATCAAATGTTTGCGTTTACATTCAATAAATGCCGCATAATGTCAACGAAGCCTGCCAATCCCAACGGAAATATAATGTGACGACGGTTAAATTTTATAAAAATTGCGGTACTATGACGCTCATTTCGTTTTGTAACCCGTAAGGCGTTCACCACGCATGCACAATCCGATCATTACATCACTTTTGGATACTGATGCTTATAAAATCAATATGCAGCAAGCAGTATTCCATCATTATCCTGATGTCCACGTTACCGCTGACTTTTACTGCCGCAGTGATGAAGACCTCTCCTACCTATGTGAACAAGTGGTGGATCATGTCCACCATCTCGCGACATTACGGTTTCGTGAAGACGAGCTCAGCTATCTGGACTCGCTAGGTCTGTATCAAGCAGACTTTCTCGCCTTTTTGTCAGGTTTTCAATTCGATCCTGACCAGGTCACTGTTGGTATCGAAGACGGTCAATTGGCGATTCATATCGCCGGCCCCTGGCACGAGGTGATTCTCTGGGAAGTACCCCTACTGGCGATTATTTGTGAGTTGAGAAATCGCGCCTGCTACCCTCATCACACGGTCAATGACGCGCTCACGCGTCTTGATGATAAACTTGTGCATCTGCCCAAAGATGGCTTTGCGGATGGGTTTCAGCTGGTGGACTTTGGCACACGACGACGGTTTTCACGCGAGGTGCACCAAGCGGTAGTGACACGACTGCACGACGTCTATCCGCCTTTAAAAGGCACCTCTAACGTGTGGCTAGCGAAACAGCTAGGGCTCCCGCCTGTCGGCACCCAAGCACATGAGTGGTTTCAGGCCCATCAGCAGCTTGCCGGCCAGTTAGCTGACTCTCAGCAGCTTGCGTTACAAGTCTGGCTACAAGAATATCCCGATAGCCTCGGGATAGCGTTAACCGATTGCATCAACATGGATGCCTTTTTACAGGACTTTGACCGTTCACTTTGCCATGCCTTTAGCGGCTTGCGTCATGACAGTGGTGACCCGATTGCGTGGGGTGAAAAGGCGATCGCGCATTATCGGGAGCATGGCATTGATCCCAAAGATAAGACGCTGGTCTTCTCCGATAGCCTCACGCTGGCGAAGGCTGTGCACATCTATCAATACTTTGCCGACAAAGCCACGACCTCATTTGGTATTGGCACGCAGTTGACCTGTGATCTGCCCAATGTGAAAACCCTCAATGTGGTGATCAAACTTACCACCTGCCAAGGGAAACCTGTCGCCAAAATTTCTGATGAACCTAACAAAGCCATTTGTAAAGATGAGGCGCACCTCTCTGCACTAAAAGCCGCGTTCAAGTTACCGGACTAAACCGTTGTCGGACGAGACGCTTCACACCTACAGAGAGGGCCGGTTAATTACCGGCCCTTTTTAATCTCGACTTCTTCTACTGATATAGCCACCACCGCTAACGTTGGCGTTGTAACACCGCCTCCATACCAAACACCTCATTGGTTAAGCGTAAGGTATCTGAGGCGAGTTGGTACTGGGACGAATGGCGTCCTTGTTCATAAATAAGCATCAGGTTGTCACCTTCAACCAAATACACCCCGCGGTGAGTAATGGAGCGGCCATCGTTGCCACGCACCTGCATCGCGAACAGAAAGTCTGGGCGAAGTTTCAGCGACACACCATCCACCACTTCACTCACATCTTCCCCTTCAATACGGTTTGAACGCCATACACCGGAGAGATCCTCCGGCAGCAGTTTGGTAAAAACCGCCCCCTGAAGCTGCAACTGGTTGTGATTCAACTGGTAGGCATGCACTTGATCCGCCCCCTGCCCATCGTACAACCGTAATGCTTGATGGTTCACCGTATATCTGCCGGCCGCCGTTTCAAGTTGCCCGTCACGACGCAGCATATCAATACGAAATTCATAATGAGAATTAAACGAAAGGTTAATGGCTTTATAAGGATGACGAGCCTCTGACTCTTCCTCAGCACTAAACCAATACCATTGACCAAGCAGTAACGGGACGTCAAATCGCGCTAAGTCGTCACCGTGTACTGGCAACGCCATCACTAAGGCCACAAAAGCACCCAATAAGCAACGCATACCTTCCCCCTTATTGGCAGTGATGCTCTACCAATAAGGTTAGACGGACTTCTCAGTTTTATGCAGTTTTTTGAGCAAGATCTCGTTTCATGTTGAGTGACACCGTCTCGTCGTCACCATAATGTCATAAAAAAAGCCTAGGCGAATGGCCTAGGCTTGGGGTGACTCGGACAATGCCGACCTGCTACCTAACGGTTGGCAGAAAGAAGATTAGCCAAATCTTTTGTGATGCTCGCGGCCTCATCTAAGTATGCATCTGGCTCTTCGTAATCTTTAGGCACATCATCGAGCGTTTTAAAGGGGGGCTCTCCCAATGCTTCCTGGCGCGTATTCAACCGCGCTAAACGCGCTTCGTCTTCCCGATCCATGTCTTTACGACGTTCTTCTTCGTTCAAAGAAATCGTATTTTTATCTTTCTCTTCTTGGTAACGGGCAATATCTTGGCGAATGAAGTCGAATTCACGATCGTCTTTGATCCGAGCTTTGTGCCTTTCGCCCAGCGTGCTTACCAGCGACGAAGGCAGCGATCTTGGTTGATAATCCGCTTTTTCAATCCGATCCCAAGGAAGCGCATTCTCCTCGACACTCTCACCGGTTTCATCCGGTGTGACGGGAGAAGGAAAGACAATGTCTGGTACCACACCTTTGTTCTGGGTACTACCACCGCTAATCCGGTAGAACTTCTGGATAGTGTATTGCACGTAACCCAGCGGTTTGTCGAACAAGTCATAAATATGGTTGAGCGAACGGTGCTGCTGTACGGTTCCTTTACCAAAAGATTGCTCACCAAGCACGACCGCGCGATCGTAGTCTTGCATTGCCGCGGCAAAGATCTCAGACGCTGACGCACTATAGCGATTGATTAATACCGTCATCGGCCCGTCGTAGAAACGTTTGCCGTCCGTATCACTGTTCACTTTCACTCGCCCATAGCTGTCTCTGACTTGTACAATGGGGCCTTTCTCAATAAACAAGCCACTGAGCGCAGTTGCTTCACTCAGTGCACCACCACCGTTATTGCGTAAGTCGACAACGATGCCGCTGATCCCCTTTTCTTTAAGGTTGGCGATCTCTTTTTTGGTGTCATCGGCCAGCCCGACGTAAAACCCGGGGACCGTCAGTACGCCGATTTTTTCGTCACCACGCTCAATCACGTCAGATTTTACCGCGCGATCTTCTAGGCGTATTTTGTCACGGGTGAGAGTGACGTTGTAACTCTTAGCGTTCGCCCCTTCGGGCAAGATCTTGAGTTTCACTTCACTGCCTTTAGGGCCTTTAATCAGCTCGACCACATCGTCCAATCGCCAGCCAATCACATCAACAACCGCCTCGTCTTCTTGGCCCACGCCAATAATACGGTCGCCAGGTGAAAGCTGTTTGGACTTAGATGCCGGGCCACCGGCGACGAGGGAACGAATCACTGTGTATTCGTTTTTCACTTGTAACACCGCCCCTATTCCTTCGAGGGACAAGTTCATTTCCGACTGGAATTGCTCGGCATTACGTGGTGATAGGTAGCTGGTGTGTGGGTCAACTTCACGCGCAAAGGCATTCATGTAGACCTGAAACACATCTTCGCTGTGACTTTGGGTTAAACGCTTCAATGCGCTGTTATAACGCTTGCCCAAAGTCTCTCGGATTTCTTCATCCTCTTTCCCCGTCAAACGTAGGTTCAAGGCATCGTTTTTAACCCGTTTATCCCAGATGGCATCCAGTTCGGCTTCGTCAGCCGCCCAAGGCCGCTCCGTCCGATCTAGCACCATGCTTTCGTCAGCAGAAAAATCAAAGGGCTTGTCCAACACGCGCAGCGCGTACTGATAACGCTCAAAGCGTTTTTTCAGCACATGATTGTAAATCGCATAGGCTGCTTGTGTATCACCTTCTTTAAGCTGGTCATCTAAACGCGTTTTCCAGCGTGATAGACGTTCGACATCACCTTGGGTTAAAAACACACGGTTATAATCCAGTGTTTCCAAATAACGATCAAAAATCGCCGCTGAGAAGGCATCGTCGAGCGCGAACTGCTTATAGTGGGATCGAGTGAAACGAGAAGTTACACGCTTGGAAGCGGTTTCGTGTTGAGGTTCAGCGGACAGTGAAGGGAGTTCACTGAGTTGAAAATTGGCTTCTACGGCCTGGGCAGAGGCTGCCAGCATCAAGCTGGCAGCGATAGCCGAAACGCGGCGTCGACAAAACATGCGTCGAGGAGTCTCCTTTAGGCGCTGAGGTGCTCCGCTTTTACTAACATGGTTAACCCGTTAGTCAGGCGAACACGCACCTCATCCTTGTTAATTTCAACAATGGTCGCTGGCAGGTTACCGTTGCCCATGTTCACATTCACGTCTTTACCTACGACAACGTCGTTGGCGTTGAGTTCGCGACGTGGCTCACTCTCTTTCTTAGTCATTTTAGCGGGCTTTGGTTTACTCGTACGGCCTTTCGCTGATTGCGCAGCCGCCTTTTTGCCTTTTGGTGCGGTTTTACCCGCATTTTTCGCCTGGCCTTCTGACTTTTTCGCTTGTTGCTGCTTACGACGCTCTGCCGCACGCGCTTTGCTTTCTGACAAGGTCTGCGCAGCATGGTCGATATGCTCTTGCTCAAGCTCGCCACACGCATTGCCATCAAGGTCAACGCGTGACGCCCCTGGTTTCACGCTGTGCAGATAACGCCAGGAAGACGTGTACTGACGAAGCGCAGCGCGCAATTGGGTTTTGCTTACCTTGGGATCGCCTTCAAGACGTGTCGCAAGATCTTGAAAAATACCAATTTTTAACGGCTTGGCTTCGCCTTCAACAGTAAAACATTTAGGGAAACGTTCAGCAATGTAGGCAATGACTTCTTTGCTGTTCGCGAGCTTTTCAGTATTTTCCATGTTTTTTCCTGGCCTGCTGCGAGAAACCACAGCAGCGTATCTACGTGTATTTAAGTATGAAAGTGGTGCGTATTATAGATACCTGATATGAAAAAACTACCAAGATTGGCGAAATCACAAGTGTTTTTGCATTTCTTTGACCAAAGTAGCCAGTCCATGTTCATCTTCTTGGTCAAAGCGACCGATACTTGGACTATCAATATCCAGTACTGCCTGTAATTGGCCATTGACCCGAACAGGCACCACAATTTCCGAGTTACTCGCCGCGTCACACGCGATATGTCCTTCAAAGGCGTGAACATCTTCTACTCGCATCACGGTATCTTGGCGATAGGCCGCCCCACATACCCCTTTGTCATAAGGGATACGTACACAGGCTGGTTGGCCTTGAAACGGGCCGAGCACTAACTCTGCGCCTTCGTCGAGATAGAAACCCACCCAGTTAATATCTTCAAGCTGGCTATTGAGTAACGCACTTATATTCGCCAGTTTTGCAATAAGGTTGGGTTCCCCTTCGCATAACGCAACCGCTTGTTGGGTTAACAAACGGTAAAAATCAGCTTTGTTTTCCATAAATCACTGCATCTCAAACAACAAGACCATTACAATAGAAATAATCCAAAGACTTTTCAATTGAGTATCACTATTTATGATCACCTGGCGCTGGCTTCTTGACCAAGCTCGACCCCATCGCACTCGGCTTATTTGGGCCAATGTGGTAGCCATTGCGGCCACCTTGGTCAGTGTGCCTATTCCGTTACTCATGCCATTATTGGTCGATGAGGTATTGCTAGACAAGCCAGACTGGGGGCTTGCGGTACTCAACACCCTGCTCCCAACGAGCTGGCAGCATGCGGCCGTCTATATCGCCGCTGTGTTGGTGATTGTCGTGTTGATGCGTGTGATTAGCCAGGGACTCAATATTTTACAAAGCCGCCAGTTCACGCTCGTCGGCAAAGCGATTACCTACAAGATTCGCCAACACTTGATTGCCAAGCTCGGGCGGATCAGTATGCGTGAATACGAATTACGCGGGAGTGGCGGCCTTACCTCTCACCTTGTCACCGATGTCGAAACCATCGATAAGTTTATTGGTACCACACTAAGCAAGTTTATTATTGGTCTGTTGACGGTGACTGGCACCGCGGTTGTCCTACTTTGGAT
This sequence comes from Salinivibrio sp. HTSP, assembly GCF_003390965.1. Lineage (NCBI taxonomy): Bacteria > Pseudomonadati > Pseudomonadota > Gammaproteobacteria > Vibrionales > Vibrionaceae > Salinivibrio > Salinivibrio sp. HTSP. The sequence continues at coordinate 45,805 of NZ_PXUD01000013.1, read as the reverse complement.
TGATTGGCGACTCGGCCTGTTCATCTTGCTAATTAATCCCATTGTCGTGGCATTAAGCCGCACCCTTGGCCAACGGGTTAAGCATCTTAAAACAGAAGAAAACCAATCTTTTGAGCGTTTCCAGCAACGTCTCGTGGATACGTTAGACGGCTTGTATCAACTTCGTGCCGCCAATCGAGAGCGTGAATATTTACGTCAACTTGACCACAGTGCCAGTGAAATTAAAGACAGTGCTGACAAGTATGCCTGGCAGTCAGAAGCCGCAGGACGTTTATCATTTTTGATGTTCTTGATCGGTTTTGAGCTGTTTCGCGCCGTGGCCATGGGCATGGTCTTTTTCAGCGATTTGTCGATTGGTCTGATGTTTGCGGTATTTGGCTATTTGTGGTTTATGCTCGGCCCGGTCCAAGAGCTGCTCGGGATCCAATTTGCTTGGTACAGTGCTAAAGCCGCAATGACACGTATTAATGAGGTTTTACAACTGGCCGAAGAGCCGCGTCGGCCCGCGGGCATTGATCCCAGTCGTATCGCCACCCACGCACAGGACTCGGGCTTAACGGTCGAAATTGATAACCTATGCTTCTCTTACGATGAGGATAAATCGGTACTCAATGGTTTAAGCATGGATATCCCTGCCGGCCAGCGTGTCGCATTAGTCGGTGCCAGTGGCGGCGGAAAATCAACCCTCATTCAGTTGCTGTTAGGACTGTATCCGGTAGAACAAGGGGATATACGCTTTAACGGCCACTCGATTAATCATGTCGACATGGATGCCCTCCGTCATCAAATTGCCGTGGTATTGCAACAGCCTGTACTGTTTAATGATACGTTGAGAAATAACTTATGCTTGGGGCGTCATCTCGCTGACACCGCGCTTTGGCAAGCTATCGAGCACGCCCAATTGGGGGATGTGGTAACACAGCTCACCGACGGACTCGATACACCGCTTGGACGCCAAGGGATCCGTTTATCTGGCGGTCAGCGACAACGCGTGGCGATTGCACGCATGCTACTGAGTGACCCTAAACTGGTTATCTTAGATGAAGCCACGTCAGCGCTAGATACGGCCACTGAGCGCGCGCTGCACCAAGCAATGCAAACATTTTTGGCGGGACGGACAACCCTTATCGTTGCTCACCGTCTCTCGGCAGTTAAAGAAGCCGATCTGATTTATGTGTTGGATGAAGGACAAGTGACCCAACAAGGCACGCACACAGAGCTTGTTAATGCGCCCGGGGTCTATCAAACCTTGTATGGGCCAATACAACAGGCGGCGGGAAAGTAGACCATGACACAATCACCAGACAAACCGTGGGCGACGTCTCCACCTTTAACGAGGTGTTCGGGGTGCGATCTGGTGTTACAACCGTGCCAAACAGGCTCCGATCACCTAGCGATCTGTCCACGCTGCACCACCAAGCTCGCACACGGACGGCGGCTATCTTTTAATGGGGAAATAGCCTTAGCGCTGACGATTTTGGTGCTGTTTCTGCCCGCTCACCTTCTGCCACTCCTTTCCATCGATTTACTGGGAAAAACCATCACCACATCCGTGCTTACCGGTGCCGAGATACTTTGGTCTTCATTTCCATTTGTCGCCAGCCTCGTCATATTCTGTGCGTCATTCGCACCGCTTTTATTTACCTGTGCCTTATTGGTGCTGCACCTCTCTCGACGCCGACAATCTATCCGATGGTTTCGTCCAGCGGTGCGCGTGATTGCGCACAGCCGCCACTGGGTGATGGCGGATGTTTTAATGGTTAGCTTAGCCATCGCCTGTTTTAAAATCCAAGATTACGCCACCCTGCACTTTTCCGTAGGGCTTGCCTGCTATGCGACGATACAAATCTTGCTATCGGTTTTACTGGTGCGGGTCAATACGCAAAGATATTGGGATGCGTTTGCACAGCCAACGCCGCTGCCCAATAATGCGCCACTGGTGCGCTGCGACCACTGTGGGCTGACTCAAACCGTCAAGCAAGACACTCGATGCCACCGATGCCACCAAGTGCTTCATCCTCGTCTGATACGCAGCGAACAAAAAACCTGGGCCTGTTTGATCACCGCGACCATTTTTCTGTTTCCGGCCAACCTGTTCCCAATCTCCATTTTGTTCTCCAACGGCATTCGACTTGAAGACACCATTTTTTCTGGGGTCGCGAGTCTGATTAATAATGGGATGCCAGGCATCGCTGCGATCATTTTTACTGCCAGTATCGTCGTGCCCGTTGCAAAGATACTAGGGCTAAGTTTGATATTAATAAGCTTACGGTGCACTACCGCCATCACACCACGTCAACATATGTGGCTATACCGAGGCGTGAAATGGATTGGAAAGTGGTCGATGATGGATTTATTCGTGATTGCGTTTATGGTCGCCTTAGTCGATCGTGGTCGCATTATGGACTTTATGCCTGGACCGGGTGCCATTGCATTCGGCTTGGTCGTGGTATTAACCATGCTTGCCACTGAATTTCTGGATACGCGTTTGATATGGGATCATCATGAGCGACAAACAAGACATACCCTCACCGATCGTTAAAAGCAGCTATGGCTTGTCTCCTCTATGGATACTGCCTGTATTAGCCTTATTGATGGCCGCTTGGCTGCTATTTCAATCCATCAGTGAAGCGGGGCAGCGGATTCAAATTGTGTTTAGCGATGCGCAAGGATTAGAAGCTGGCCAAACCACGATCCGTTACCAAGGATTAGAAGTGGGGAAGGTGCGCAATATTACACTCGCGGATGACTTGGACGGCATTTATGTTGATGCCAATATCTATCCAGAAGCAACACAACTGCTCACCAGTGGCACCGAGTTCTGGCTTGTGAAACCACGCGCCTCAATCACTGGCATCAGCGGCCTCGAAACCTTGGTCTCAGGCAACTATATTGCCTTACAACCGGGTAGCGGCGACCCCAGCCTATCCTTTGTTGCGCGTGACGAACCACCGACAGACATCGCCGATAAAGCCGGCACAACGGTCAAGCTACACGCACCGACATTAGGATCACTCAATGTCGGCTCGCCGATTTACTATCGGAAAATTCGTGTCGGCGAAATTTACAGTTACCGGCTTGATCAAGATTCGCAAGGGGTGACGCTCTCCGCGTTAATTGAGCCGCCATTCTCGCATTTACTCAAACAAGACTCACGCTTTTGGTCCATCAGTGGTGTAACAGCCAATGTTGATGTGTCTGGTGTTGACGTGCAGCTCGAGAGTGTGGCGAGCTTGATTGCCGGTGGCATTGCATTCGACTCCCCGAAAGCAAGCCCAACACTTGAAGAAGGTCGCCCTTTCCAGCTTTATCAAAGCCTTTCACAGGCTGCACGCGGTCAATCGATACAAATAGCGCTCCCTGAACAACATGGGCTGCCCGGCGCGGGGACGAAGATCACCTATCAAGGGTTAGAAATCGGTGAAATTACCCATATTGACATCGACGCACAGCAACAGCAGCCTGTCGCGACCGCGCACATTGACCCCAGCATGACCTGGCTGCTCAACCAAGACACCTATTTTCAGATAGAACAGCCACAAATTGGTTTTGATGGACTAAAGAACCTGGGGAATTTAGTCCTCGGCAACTACTTGGCGATCCAGCCTGGTTCGGCAGATGCTGATCCCGCGATGCCTGACGATATCTTTACTGCCCGCACTTGGCACCAACAGCAAAAGCAACTGGCCAATGCCCTCACGGTCACCTTAACCGCAGACGATGCCTACGGCTTAACTCCCCACACCAAAGTATTACATCGTGGCATTCAAGTGGGTTTTATCGACCGTGTCGGGCTTAACGAAAGTGACACTGTCACTTTGAAGCTGCTCATTTACCCAGAATACCGCCATTTGGTGAAGCAACAATCGCAGTTTTTTATTCTCGGTGGGATCACGGGCGAGTTCAGTGGTGATGGTCTCAATGTGGTCGTGCCAGCGATGGAGCAAATTGCCGATCCGGCTTTAAGCTTTACCAGTGAAGGGGCAAAAGGCGTTAAGAAGACGTATCCACTGTACACCTCCCCTATCCAAGCGAAGCACGCCAAGCAAGATGCCCGCGGTGAAACACGCTTTACCTTAGTGGCGAGTCGTATGCCCGGTGTGAGCGAAGGCAGCCCGGTGATGTACCGTAACTTTGTGGTCGGCCACGTCGAAGGGTATCAGCTGAACGGCAACAGTGTGTCTATCGCCATCGCGGTGAATAATCGCTATAAGCATCTGATTAATCCGCAAACCGTATTTTGGAATCAATCTGGGCTGGATATCAAAGCTAACCTCAGCGGCGTCGAAATTAATACAGGCTCGTTGCGGTCACTGGTTAACGGCGGTATCGCGTTCGGCACCATGCCTGGCATCAGTAATCAACGAAACGGCGATTGGAAGCTTTATCCCTCAAAGCAAGACGCCGCCCAATACGGTGTTGATATCAGGCTAACGGTTGACCAGGCCAACGGGGTGAAAGTGGGCAGCGCGATCCGTTATCAAGGAGTCGATGTTGGCGAAGTGATCACCCTAAGCCCCGACTTCGACCACGAAAACGTGACCATTCAGGCTCGTCTCTACCCTGAATACAAAAATGCGCTTGCGCGCACCGGCAGCTATTTCTGGCTCACTCAACCTGTCCTCAGCCTCACTAAAACAGAGAACTTGGACTCACTATTTGGCACCTATATCTCGGTGGTCCCCGGCGAGGGTGACTTCACCCAACAATTCACTCTCCATGACTCGCCCAAATATCCAAAAGGGCTGACACTCATCCTGGAGAGTGACGCTCGCCACTCTATCGCCCCTGGCACACCCGTGTTACATCGCGATATAGAAGTGGGTATCGTCTCTAGCGTTAAATTAGGCGAGCTATCTGACCGAGTCATTTTCGAGCTACAAGTCGCGCCCCAGTATGCGCACCTGGTTCGTAAAAACACGGTATTTTGGAACGAGTCCGGGGTCGATGTATCCATCGGCCTGACAGGGGCGGATCTAAAAAGTGGCACCATTGATAGTTTGCTGAAAGGCGGTATTGCTTTCTCAACCCCAGACGATCAACCTTTGCAGCCGGTGGCCAATAATCATCGCCATTTCTTGTTGCACAGTGAGAGCAAAAAAGTATGGCGAGAATGGCGAACCGCTATTCCAACACCATAAACGCCGTACAAAGTGACCATCGATAGGCGCTTTAACAGCAAATCAGGGACCTTGGCTTACTCGCTAGGCCCCTGATAATACTGTTTATTCCACAAAGTCGTGTCACAAACTGGCAAGCCGTTATTGATAGACTACACTTTAGTAATCACAACCTAAATATTGGCATATGGCTCTTTGAGCCTTTTCCCTGAACCCGGAACAGGACGTTCCGGGTATTTTTTTGCGCTTATAAAGTGACACCGTCACTTGTTCAGGTAAATCCCGTCCGCTTCGATACGAATTTTACGTTGCTTGTAAAGTCCGCCCAACGTCTTTTTAAACGTGGCCTTGCTGGTACGAAAGAGAGAAAAAATAGCGTCCGGCGAGCTCTTATCATTGAGTGGTAGAAAGCCCCCTTTGCTCTCAAGCGTTTTCATCACTTTGTCACTCAGATCATCAACCCGCGCCTTGCCGTGCTTTTGTAGGGCAAGATCGATTTTGCCGTCCTCACGCACGGTTTTTACAAAGGCACTGAGCTTTTTACCGATAAACAGCTTCCCGAACGCTTCAGCGCGATAAATAAGCCCCCAGTACTGATTATTCACCACGCACTTAAAGCCGAGATCAGTGATATCCGTAATGATGACCGACACTTTGTCACCCGCTTTTAAACGCGGCTTTTCGTCGCTGATAAACTTGTTGAATTTGCGGCTAGCGACGATACGGCCCGAGGCTTTATCCGTGTATACGCGAACCACATAAGGCTTACCCTCTTCCATGCGCGTACGTTGCTCGCTAAAGGGCACTAATAAATCTTTGCTTAACCCCCAGTCGACAAACGCCCCGACCGAATTCACGCCAACACAGCGCAACGATGCAAACTCGCCCACTTGCACATACGGTGTTTCAGTGGTGGCAATAATGTCATCTTCGGAGTCAAAATAGATGAACACATTAAGCTCGTCGCCGATATGGGTATCCTCCGGGACGTACCGAGTTGGCAGCAAAATATTGCCGAACTCATCACCATCAAGAAACACGCCGAAGTCTGCCTGCTTCACTACCGTCAATGTGTTGTATTGGCCTAGTTTAATCATTGTCTCAGTGCTGTAAAAAATAATGCCTGTGAGTATACGCAATTTGTCCTTCAGATGTGGAAGAAATGCGTTGCGGGTGAGGAAAAAAACGCCAAACCATGCCAGCGAATATCCCTACATTCTATCTCTTGTTAGCCACCACTAAGCTGTTAGGCTTACACCATAAAACCAAGGGGGAAGATATGGCAGTATTTGATGGTGAACACATTCGGTTTAGCTTTAGCCAGCTAGGCAGTGCTTTTGGCAATGCAGTGAAACCCACTCCCCTCGACAATGGCCGGCTTCTAACATACAACGCCGCACTGGCTGATGAGCTTGGATTAACGACGGCAGACATTCACAGTGAAAGCTTTCGAGCGATTCTGTCTGCGGAGGCGCCGCTTGCGGGCCGCCAACCCTTTGCAATGAAATACACAGGGCACCAATTTGGTCAATATAACCCTGAACTCGGTGATGGCCGTGGGGTGTTATTGGGGGAGTGGCGTGATGATAAAGGCACACTCTGGGATTGGCATTTGAAAGGGGCGGGAAAAACCCCCTATAGCCGCCACGGCGATGGTCGAGCGGTGTTGCGTTCGACACTCCGTGAGTATCTCGCTAGCGCCGCCATGAGGGGGCTCAACATCCCCACCACACAAGCATTAGCCATGGCCACCAGCGATACCCCGGTGATGCGCGAACGTATCGAGACCGCCGCAACGCTGCTTCGCGTTACCGAGAGCCACGTGCGTTTTGGCCACTTTGAGTACTTATTTTACAGCCGACAGCACGATGCGCTGCGCACTCTCTCTGATTATGTCATTGCACGCCACTTCCCTGAGCTTGCCGAGGCCGAGACGCCCTATGCCGCATTGCTACAGGAAATTGTCGAACGCACGGCAGAAATGATTGCCCAGTGGCAGGCAGTCGGCTTTAATCACGGGGTGATGAATACCGACAATATGTCGATTTTAGGCCAGACCTTCGACTATGGCCCCTATGCTTTTTTGGATGATTTCAATCCGAGTAATATTTGCAACCACACTGATTACACTGGGCGATATGCCTTTAATCAGCAACCGGCCATTGCGCTATGGAACCTCTCTGCGCTTGGCTACGCCTTTACGCCGCTGCTTGAAAGTGACGTGATTAACGACATTCTCGGCGGTTACGAGCATCACCTCCAAGTTGCTTATAGTCAGGTAATGCGCAATAAGCTCGGGATCTCCGATGCACAGCAAGGAGACAGTGAGTTGTTCAATGCCCTCTTTTCGTTGCTCGAGTCTCAACGTGTCGATTATACCCTGTTCTTTCATAGGCTCAGCCACATCACACAAGATGCGTTGTTAAGCGCAAAGACACTCAGCCAGTTTAACGACCTCGTATCAGATGCTGACACATTAACGGCTTGGTTAAGCGAGTACCACCAACGGGTAGCGGCGCATGACGACAACACTCGCCTCACTTGCATGCAGGCCACCAACCCTAAATTTGTTTTACGTAATTATTTGGCCCAACAAGCAATCGAGGCGGCAGAACAAGGCGACATGCAGCCAACGCACGATTTAATGCGTGTTCTGGCTGACCCCTTTCGATCACACAGCGACCTCGACCACCTTTCCCAACGCCCCAATGATGATGAGAAAGATTTGACGCTAAGCTGCTCATCCTAAAACATTGTGCGCTTCCGCCATTTATTTGGCCGAGGTGCACGCTGCCCAACCAAGAGGGCATTCTAATAAGAAAAATCCAACAGATGTCACATTGATGCTTTCATGGGCGGCGTTTTTTGCTATCTTACTGGCTTCGCAACAGAATAAGATGTGAGGAAGGCTGTCCTCTATGCCCCTGAAAACCGATGAACTTCGAACACGCGTGGTCGATACCATGCCCACGCCCGCAGAGGTGGAAGCTGCCCACCCCATCAGCGACAGTGTTGCTCACCATATCACCGCCGCTCGACAGGCGATCAGTCGCATTCTAAATGGCGACGATCAGCGGCTTCTCGTGATTGTTGGGCCCTGCTCCGTCCATGATCCCGATGCGGCCCGTGATTATGCGGAAAAACTTAAAACCCTGGCGGACAAATACACCGATCAATTATTGGTGGTGATGCGCACCTATTTTGAGAAACCACGTACTGTGGTTGGTTGGAAAGGTCTCATCAATGACCCGCACCTTGACGGTAGCGGAGACATACGTGCAGGGCTATTCACCGCACGAGAGCTACTGTTAGATATCAACAAAATGGGTCTCCCGACCGCCACTGAATTCCTAGACATGATCACGGGTCAGTACATTGCCGACTTGATCAGCTGGGGCGCGATTGGTGCCCGTACCACGGAGTCACAAATCCATCGCGAGATGGCCTCTGCGCTATCGAGCCCGGTAGGATTTAAAAATGGCACTGACGGTAACATCCGTATTGCGGTCGATGCCATTCGCGCAAGCAGAGAATCACACCTTTTCTGCTCGCCCGATAAAAATGGCAGCATGACCATTTATCGCACCGCAGGCAACCCAGATGGGCATGTCATTTTGCGAGGCGGTCATCAACCGAACTATGGCGCCGACGATGTGAAAGCCGCTGCGCAAACGCTGAGCGATTTCAAATTGCCTCGCAAGCTTGTGATAGACTTCAGCCACGGTAACTGCCAAAAACAACATCGCCGCCAACTGGATGTGTGTGCCGATGTGGCTGAACAGATCCGTCATGGCGAACAAGCGATTGCTGGCATCATGGCTGAGAGCTTCTTACAAGAAGGTAATCAAGCCATGGGTAACGTCCAATCACGTGTTTATGGCCAGTCGATCACTGATCCCTGTCTGGGTTGGGCCGATACCGAGCGCTTGCTTGCACAACTGGCTGATGCTGTCGCGGCGCGCAACAACTCATAATGACTGACGATTTATCGGCGTGACTGACTCATGCCCCAATTAGGAAAAGACTATGCCTTCATTTGATATTGTCTCTGAAATTGACAACGTTGAGCTAAAAAACGCAGTGGATAATGCCAACCGAGAGCTTGCAACTCGCTTCGACTTTCGGGGTGTCGAGGCCAGCTTCGAACTTGATAAAGAAACCGTGAAAGTAACAGCTGAAGCAGATTTTCAGGTTAACCAAATGATGGACATGTTACGCAGTAACCTCGCCAAGCGTGGCGTTGACGCACGCGCAATGGAAACCCAAGACATGGTCCACTCTGGCAAAACCTTTTATCAACAAGTGAAGTTTAAAAACGGTATTGAAACGCCTGTCGCCAAGAAGATCACCAAAGCGATTAAAGATGCCAAGATGAAAGTGCAAACCCAGATTCAAGGCGAGCAAGTACGTGTCACCGGCAAAAAGCGTGATGATCTACAGGCCGTGATTCAATTAATCAAGGAAAGTGACTTTGAGCAGCCTTTCCAATTTGAAAACTTTCGCGACTAGCCCAAAGCCCTTTTATCGATACAATAAAAAAACGGGCCTGTTAGACTTAGGCCCGTTTTATTCGGCAGCGCGTGTCAGTCGCTAAGCGCTTTTTCGTGACAACACTCGCACTGCGTTACTTGTACTTGCTTTTGATGGCCTCAAGCGTGCCATCTGCGGTCGCTTGGTCAATGCCCGCTTGTAGCTTGTCAATATAGCTGTCTGGCGTGTTGTTACTAAAGCTATAGTAGAGCTGAGACTCATCCAAGACATGAACCACTTCAAACTGGCTGGTATCAATATTGTTTTGGCTCATAATAAAGGCACTGACGTTTTCCTCGTAAGCCCACATATCGACACGGCCCGCCGCCAATTGTTTGGCGAGTAAATCCGCTTTTGGCGACAAGCGCAGCGCGTCTTCATCGACCCCCATTGAGCGTAACAAGTGCTCGCCGACGTCATCGCGTACAACGCCTACTTTATAATTGGCAAAGTCACTCGCATTGTCGATAGTGATCCCTTTGCTTTTAGGCGCCCAGACCACAATTTTAGTGTCTGTAATCGGCCCAACCCATTTAAATTTATCTTCCCGTTCATCCGTCCGCGTGGTTGAAAACAGTACCGTATTGGGCTCAGACAGTGCTGTGGCATAACCACGGGCCCATGGCTGAATTTTCACTTGATCTCGGCTTACCGGATCCCCTGCTGCTTCTGTCGCAGCTTCGAGAAAATCAACAGCAATCCCCTTTAATTCACCGCGCTCTTCATAGTTGAACGGCGGATACACCTCAGTGATATAATCAAGATCGCCTAAGTTTGCAGCGACTGTGGTGGTTGAAAAAACCAGCAAGCTGGCGGCAATGAGTGACTTCATTGGACTACCTCTTTTAACCTTCCATTAAATGTGCTCAGCCAACATTATTATTATTAGCTCATACCAATTGGGTAAGCTGAATAGGATAAGGCGTGGCCTTGTCACTATTCGCTCACCACGTCTAGTGTAGTCAGCTTCCATGTCCCGTGCGCAGTTTTGCTAGAGGTTGTGATCTAACTTCCGTTTTTTCTATACACAAGTGTTTGAATAAAAAGACAAAAAAGAGCCATTCAGCGCTGATTACGAATTTAAACGCGCCCTCATATGCCTCTGCCGAATCCGCACAATCAAGTAAAAAAGTTGAATTAGGTCACCATTCATGCCTAAACTTTGTCCCCAATTACAGCGTAGTTATGGGTTATCGCAGACCAACGCCTTTACAGCGTTTCGCAAGGGATCATTTTTGCCACGAAGGCACCAGATAACGCCCAATACTCATCATCGACCTAATTAAAAGACAATATCGAGTCTGATCATTCATGAATAACCAAAAACGTCCTCTCTATATTCCCTATGCGGGACCGGCCTTGCTAGAAACACCATTGTTGAATAAAGGCAGCGCATTCAGCGTCGAAGAGCGTAAGTTTTTCAACCTCGAAGGCTTATTGCCTGACGCCATCGAAACAATCGAAGAACAGACGGAGCGCGCTTATCAGCAATATCAACGTTTCGAGAACGATATCGACAAGCATATTTATCTACGCAACATCCAAGATACCAACGAAACGCTTTTTTACCGGTTGGTTTCCAATCACATCACCGAGATGATGCCTATCATCTATACCCCGACAGTAGGGGCAGCCTGTGAGAACTTCTCCAATATCTATCGTCGAGGCCGCGGGCTTTTCATTTCCTACCCTAACCGTGATCGCATTGATGATGTGCTTAACAACGCATCACGTCACAACGTCAAAGTGATTGTGGTCACCGATGGGGAGCGTATTCTTGGCCTGGGCGATCAAGGCATTGGCGGCATGGGCATCCCGATTGGTAAGTTATCGCTTTACACGGCTTGTGGCGGGATTAGTCCAGCCTACACACTCCCGATCGTGCTGGATGTCGGTACCAACAACCCACAACGTCTTTCCGATCCCATGTACATGGGCTGGCGTCACACCCGTATCAGTGGACAAGAGTACGATGCCTTTATTGAAGAGTTTATCCAAGCGGTGCAGCGTCGCTGGCCAGATGCCTTGATTCAATTTGAGGACTTTGCGCAAAAAAATGCTATGCCGATCCTGGAGCGCTATAAGGATCGCGTCTGCTGCTTTAATGACGATATTCAAGGCACCGCCGCGGTAACGGTTGGCTCCTTGATTGCGGCGTGTAAGGCGGCAGGCACCAAGCTCTCCGAACAACGCATCACATTTTTGGGCGCGGGATCAGCGGGCTGTGGTATTGCCGAAGCGATCATCGCGCAAATGGTCTCTGAAGGGATTTCCGACCAAGAAGCCCGCGCACGTGTCTACATGGTCGATCGCTGGGGACTGTTAATCGATGCCATGCCTAACTTACTCGACTTTCAGCAACGACTGGTGCAAAAGAGCGAGGCGCTCAGCCACTGGCAGTTAGAAGACAGTAACATTTCATTGCTCGATGTCGTGCGTAATGCGAAACCGACCGTGTTGGTCGGTGTCTCTGGCGCACCTGGATTATTTACCGAAGACGTGGTGAAAGAAATGTATGCCAATTGCCCACGTCCTATTGTTTTCCCTCTCTCTAACCCGACCAGCCGTGTAGAGGCGACGCCCTTTGATATTCTGCGCTGGACAGAGGGTCAAGCACTGGTTGCTACGGGGAGTCCGTTCGAGCCTGTCCGTTTAGACAATGGCAAGACCTTTCCTATTGCGCAATGTAATAACAGCTACATTTTCCCAGGCATCGGGCTGGGCGTGTTAGCCGTCGCCGCCTCCCGGGTGACAGATGGCATGCTGATGGCCTCGTCACGTGCTTTAGCTGAGTGCTCGCCGTTAGCCAAGCGTGGCACAGGCGCCCTACTACCGTCGTTAGAAGATATCACTCAGGTATCAAAACGCATCGCGTTTGCGGTAGCAAAAGAAGCGATCACTGAGGGGGTGGCATCAGAACTGTCTGACGAGGCGCTTAAAAAGCGTATTGAAGAGAGCTTTTGGTCACCGCAATATCGTGCTTATAAACGGACCTCTTTTTAACGCGAACCTAACAGAAAAAAGCGTCTATCCAGGCGCTTTTTTTGCTATTATTCCACCTACTTGCCCGCACACGTAACCCCGAGTGCGGCTTAATGCTCGCAAAGGTAATAAAACGCACCATGGCTTTCCAGCGCCTTTTTCGTCAGGCGATTTTCACATTGATTGGGTTTACTGTGGTCACCGCTATCGTGATGGCTGCCAGTGATATCGCGATCACAGTTAACGCCAAAGGCCGGATCTATCAACACGCTGAGACGCTACCCGCTCGGCAAGTCGGCTTGGTTCTGGGAACCAGCAAGTACATTGGTAAAACCCCCAATCCCTATTACACCTACCGGATTGAAGCGGCGGAGTCGTTATACCATGCAGGTAAGATTCAGCACCTTTTGCTCAGCGGCGACAACGCGCACCGCTCGTATAATGAGCCCTGGACGATGAAGCGAGATTTACGTCAAGCAGGGATCCCAGAAGAGACAATTCACCTAGACTATGCTGGCTTTCGAACGCTGGACTCTGTTGTCCGTGCGAAAACCGTTTTCAGTTTGGCGCGCTACACGGTGATCAGCCAACAGTTTCATTGCGAGCGTGCGTTGTTTCTCGCCGATGTAAACAATATTGATGCTATTTGTTACGCCGTACCGAGTCCGCAAGGCTGGGCAGGGGTCAAAATTCGCGCTAGGGAAGTATTAGCGAGAACCAAAGCGGTACTTGATAGCTTTATTCTCAACGTCAAACCTAAGTTTACCGGCCCCAAAGAGCCAATCAATGGCGTCTCAACGTCGAAGGACTAACCCCAGTATCGACCAGTGCCGATCCAATCACAATTTTCACATTACTTTAATCATTTGTTTAAAAACCTGCCTGCAATCGATTAACACACTGACTATTTAGGCGTATATTAGCCGTCGCTTGACGGCCAACTGCCACCCAAATGGCAGCAACCCTGTCCCTATCAAGCACCTAAAAACTCAAAGTAAAACATTATAAAAACACTCAATAACGTTTAAGAAAAGGACGCCCTATGGATGTGCAAACCCTTTCCTCCCGTGCGCCGGGGCTGGATAGAAAAGCGTGGATCTTGTTTGCTGACATTGCCCTGTTTTTCATCTTGTATAATACTCTGCCGTTTGAAACAGATGTCACAATCGGCCTGAGTCTACTGATATTCATTGCCGTGCTATGGCTGACTGAAGCGATTCATGTCAGCATCACCGCGATCCTGGTGCCCATTATGGCCGTCGCGCTTGGCGTGTTTGAAACACCCGCGGCGATGTCAAATTTCGCTAATCCCATCATTTTTCTCTTTCTCGGTGGCTTTGCCTTGGCAGCCGCGCTGCAGGCCCAAGGCCTCGATCAAGCCATCGCCAATAAAGTGCTCACGATTGCGCAGGGCAAAATGTCAGTAGCCGTGATGATGCTGTTTGGGGTCACCGCCGCCCTTTCCATGTGGATCAGTAACACCGCGACCACCGCCATGATGTTGCCATTGGTGTTAGGCATTTTACACAAGGTGAACAATCAAAAAGATCATGGCACTTATGTGTTTGTGCTCTTGGGTATTGCCTATTGCGCGAGCATCGGCGGCATAGCAACCATTGTCGGTAGTCCCCCTAATGCGATTGCAGCGGCTGAAGCCGGGCTTAGCTTCGCAGATTGGATGAAACTAGGCCTGCCTGTCACTCTGATATTGCTCCCCGTCGCGGTTATCGTCTTGTATGCACTGACCAAGCCAGACCTTAACCACCGTTTTGAAGCGGATCAGCGTGACTTCACCTGGAGCACACCTCGCGTGATCACGCTTGTGATTTTCGCACTGACCGTCAGCGCTTGGATTTTCAGTAAACCATTGAATGCCATGCTCGGTGGCCTGAGCAAATTTGACACCATTGTGGCGTTATCTGCGATTGTCTTGCTGGGGGCGACGCGGGTTGTAAAATGGAAAGAAGTCGAAAAAACCGCTGACTGGGGCGTGCTGTTACTCTTCGGCGGCGGAATTTGCTTGAGCAATGTGCTCAAAGCAACCGGTACGAGTTTGTTTCTCGCCAACCACCTGAGCAATGCACTGACAGGATCTGGGCTATTTTTCACCATGCTAGGCGTGGTGGCATTCGTGATCTTCTTGACTGAGTTTGCGAGCAATACCGCCAGCGCCGCATTATTGGTACCGGTTTTTGCCACCATCGCCGAAGCATTGGGCGTGTCGCCAGTCGCACTTTCTGCGCTGATCGCGATTGCCGCGTCGTGTGCCTTTATGCTGCCCGTTGCTACGCCACCAAACGCCATTGTGTTTGGCTCAGGGCATATAGAGCAACGTGATATGATGCGTGTTGGCTTATATCTCAACATTGTTTGTATTGCGGTCTTGGCGATTTTCACTCGCCTATTCTGGTAATCACTCTCCCACTACCTGGTGTTTGCGCCAGGTAGTGTTTTTCACGCCTTATCGACCATCAAAATTGTTTCATCCGAGTTTCAGGTTTACACTAGCGCCACGCTAAACAACCCGTAACTAACTATGGCATTTGCAGAAATTACAGGCTGGGGGAAGTGTCTTCCGCCCGCGGTGTTGAGCAATGACGATCTCAGCACAATTTTAGAGACTAATGATGAATGGATTCGCTCACGCACAGGCATTGAAGCACGCCGAGTGAGTCATGTCGAAACCTCTGAGCTCGCCACTGTTGCCGCCCAACGCGCGTTAGCGGCAGCAGGGATTGAAGCAAGCCAGCTCGATCTGTTGATTGTAGCGACCTGCTCACCAGATACCCTGATCCCTAATATTGCCTCCAAAGTGCAAGGCAACTTGGGGGCACTTCGTGCCGCGGCATTTGATATGAATGCCGCTTGTACCGGTTTTTTATACGGGTTAGAGACCGCAACCAAGATGCTCCAAGCTGGCCATTATCAGCATGCACTCATTATCGGCGCAGAGCATTTAACCTGGTATTTGGATTGGAGCAAACGCGATACCGCCGTGCTATTTGGTGATGGTGCCGGCGCCGTCGTGGTAAGCAAAAGCGAGCAGGAAGTGGGGTTACTTGACGCGCAACTTGGTTGTGATCCAGCAGGCCGTGATGTACTCGCGATCCCTGCCTTTGGGACGGCAATGGATCGCTTCGACCCGGCTAATGGCTATTTTGCGTTTGATTTTATCGGCCGTGATATTTTTAAACGTGCGGTCAAAGGCATGGGATCAGCGGCAAATCAGGTATTAACACGGAATCAGCTCAATGCTGACGGTATTGATCTGGTCGTGCCGCATCAAGCCAACAAACGGATTATCGAAACCTTATGTGAGCACGCTGGCATCGAGTTAGACAAGGCGTTTATCAATATCCAGCGCTATGGTAATACCTCAGCAGCCACCATCCCTATCGCCTTGTGCGAAGCGGTTGAGCAAGGGGCCGTTAAGCCACATAGCCAGCTGCTCACCGCGGCATTTGGCGCTGGCCTGACATGGGGCGCAGGATTAATCCGTTGGGGCGAGCGTACAACACCGATCGCCGAGTCTGATGCGGCGTTACCGCCAACCGATAAAACGGCACTTGAGTTACTCGACAACGCCATCCGCCATTGTCAGCATAAAAAACCAGAATAAAATCGCTCACACAAAGCCGACGTTCGTCGGCTTTGTTATTGGCATCAGGTTAAATGTAAGAAGGCAGCGCCACGCACCCCTCCCGCATCACCGTGCTGCGCTTTCACAATATCAGGGGCGTTAGCCGCAGACAGAAGGTATGCCGGTAAGCGTTCAGGCATCGCTTGATACAGCTCATCAAAGTTAGAGAGACCGCCACCAAGCACAACCATGTCTGGATCAAACGCGGTTAACAAGCCTCCCAGTGCCATGGCTAATACATCAAAAAAGCAGTCAACAAATGCCACCGCATCCGGCTCACCTTGGCGATACTGTTCGATGATTTCGATCGCTGACAACGGCTGATAAAAGTGAGCATAAAGCTGTTCAAACCCACGCCCAGATAAATAATTGTCCAGGCAGCCTTTATTGCCACAGCCACAATCAAACATCGGCGGGTTATCACCCAACCGTAACCAGGCATCAATCGGCATACGCATGTGCCCGACTTCGCCTGCCATTTGGTTTTTACCATTAATGACCTTGCCATTGATCACTAATCCACCACCGAAGCCGGTGCCCAAAATTAACCCTAGAACGGTTTTCGCCGATTGCGCTTGCACATCCCATGCTTCCGACAACGCAAAACAATTGGCGTCATTGCTAATCCGCACTTCTCGCCCCACACGTGCTTGTAAATCATCTCGCAAAGACTGTCCATTTGCCGCGGGAACATTGACCGTCAGCACCGTGCCATCTTCTGCTTGAGAGCCAGGGATCCCAATACCAATGGTTCCTTTTTGCCCTAGCTCCGCATCATACTTTTCCACCAACCGCACTAATGTGTCGATTAAGGCAGGGTAATCTTGCGTTGGGGTTGGGTGACGCTCGGTCGCGACACGATTGAGTTGTTTATCGAAGGCACCAAATTCAATTTTCGTGCCACCCACATCAAAGCCGTAATACATGGCTGAGCTACCTTAAATTGTCGTTATTTAACCAGATTATTCAGCAAAACAAGGCAAAAGTCCGTGATTCGCCCCAAGTTTCGTTGTTTTCCAACCAGACTTTTCACTCAGGTGTCGACATTTTTCGCCAGCGTTTGGTCATCAAGCAAGCGCGTCAGCGCATTGTCGTCTGCAAGGTGTTGTTGTCGTTTGCCTGCTAAGTATCGCTCACGAAAGACATCGAACCATTGGTTTAAGTACTCTGCCGCCTTGCGCTCTTGATTCACGGCAAGCACTTCTGCAGCCACTTCTGCTGTTGCCAGTTGATTTTCACCGTGAGCATCGCGCACGCGATAACGAGATAATGCCTGAGGCTCAATACTTAAAACCGGAAAGTGATCAAGCCAAGGGCTTTTGCGAAAGATTTTTTTCGCCTCCCGCCAGGTACCGTCAATGATGATAAATAGCGGCCGCTTCGCGTTGTCATGGAGACGTGCCGGTGAGGTCATGCGCGTCGGGGTCGTGTACTGAGCAGGAAAGACCACATACGGTTGAAAAGCTGAGCGGGATAACAACGCCAGCATGTCAGGATCAGGGTGCGTGCGAGACCAGATAAAGGCGTAGGTATCCGCCACGCAGTCAGCAATCAAACGTCCTGTGTTACTCGGTTTTAGTACCTCGTCGTCGTACATCAGTAACATGAACGCAGCATGGGTCTGGCGGGCGGCACGGTAATCACACATACAGAAATGACGAACTAACATACATGCTGAACAGCGGTCTACACCAGCGCCACGTGCGCGATAGGGACGCGTTGCACGTGCCAAACGGGCGGAGTAAAGCTGATGAATAGCGTGACGCGGAGCGGATGGGGACATGGTAAAATCTAAGGTTGTCAATGGGCCGTCTAGTATACCGACCTGAGCTTGGCTGTCAGTCTCGATCGCTCACAATTGTACACGGGTATACAGGCATTAGACGGTTACCGTCAGGGGGTCACTAACGTAACTCGACCATGGCACCATCAAACAGGTTTTTTACCAGGGCAATGTACTCTTCGAGAAAGCCAACCTGCTCGGCGGTGACTGGTTGCTCCCAGCGACCCGCCAGCACTTCTTCCATATCTTCCACTACACGATCTGCCTCTCGCAATATGGTGAAGCGCAATGCAGACGAAAGCCCAGGATTTTGCTCGCAAATGGTCATAATGTTAGAGGCGACTAGATCGTGCACAATATCCGCAACGGTATCATCGCCAATGGCTTCACCCGGTTTTTCAAACACAGAGAGATTAAACGCAAAATGTTCGATCAGTGCTTGATACCCGTCTGAATCTACTACCATGATTACTTGTCCTTAGACTGTTCAACTATCTTTATTGTATCGTGCCCGTCGGCTATTTGCGCCTCTTGAAGGCGAAATTAGAAAGCGAGTCACGCTTCGCAGTGCTTAGCGTACTGTATACTATAAACTAACCATCGTACTATGACACGATGGCTGCTCTCACCGCCCCTCCCTTTCATTCTGGCTCGAGCAAGGAGAGAGCAGAGCGGCAAGGCCAAATCATACAAACGACTGACGCCAGTCTCTTTGCAGTATAGTCTGGCTTCACCGTGATGAAAGCAAACAACACAACGCGCAATTTAACACGGATCACGCCCAAATCAATCGTTGACAAGGATGTAGGAATCGTCATGAAGGTAAATCGCCCTCGCCCATTTGGTAAGAGTATCGTCAGTAAGATTGGGTTGATTATGACGTTCATCACCTTGATGGTGTTGGGCCTGTCAGTCTCGAGCTACATCATGCAAGATCGGGTTAACCGCGATGTCGGCCGCGCCACTCATCAAGAAATCCCGAGCGCGATCATCACCATGCGCATGCAACGGGCCGCCAGTGATATGAATGCCAGCATGCTCAAATATGTCATGGGCCGTCATGAATCGCTCGCCGTTTTTTTAGAAAGTCAGCAAGATTTTGAGCAATTACTGGCGCGCCTTCGTGAAGTAAAACCCGACGCAGAGCAGCGGCTTTCCTTGATCAGCCAGCTTTATGAGCGCTTCCAGCGTATCGCTCATCAAAAAGTCTTAACAGAGTTTGATCCCGTCGCTGAGCAATGGGCGCGTAAACAGGTGATGCGGCTATCCATTGATGTGGTTCGCCCTATCGATAACTTGATTGCCGAATTAAAAGCCTCACAAGCGTTGACACAGCCTGATAACCTTGCCGTGTTGCAATACCTTGATGAACTGGTGGATGAAAATGGCGATATGCTGACTGAGCTTAATCAGTATTTAGATGGGCGAAAAAGTAGCCGACAGCGCTTTATGGAGGATATGGCAACCTTTGAGCGCTATCTTTCCTTGACGCAGTTCGAGATCAATCACCCTGCCTCACTCAACAAACTGTCGAGCATCCGCCACCATTTCACCAGTTTAAAGCGCAGTGGTATCGCTATTTTTAACAACTATCAACCCAGTGCCAAAGTCGCCGCCATGACCGCAGTGCGAACCTTGAGTGACCAAGAATACCAGGCGCTTGAGGATGCGCTCTCTACGTTCGCACAAGAGACAGGAAAAGTGGTAACCCGGTCTATGGTTGATTTACGTGCAATACTCCATTCCAATCAACTCAACCTCGGTTATTTACTGGTTTTTATCTTATTCGTCAGTGGCGCAATGTACTTTTATATTTATCGTACATTCACTTTGCCGATCGCACAGCTCGCCGACTCCATGCAGCGACTTGTGGCTGGCGACATGACGCCCCCGGCCCGCAATTTTCAAGATCGGACGGATGAAGTCGGCAAAATCGCTAATGGGTTAGTCATATTTCGCGCGCATATTATTTCTCGTAACCAAGCACGCGAACAGTTAATGGCCGAAAAAGAGCGCGCCGAAAGCGCATCACGTGCGAAAGCGCAATTTCTTGCGACCATGAGTCACGAAATCCGCACGCCAATGAATGGCGTGATTGGGATGCTCGATATGCTTCGTCGCTCGTCTTTAACGCCATCTCAATATAGCCTGACGAGTACGGTGCGTGAGTCCGCCCTTTCTTTGCTCTCCATCATTAACGACATCCTCGACTTTTCTCGCACCGAGGCCGGAAAGCTGCAATTTGAACGCGTCACCTTTTCTTTGTCCGACACCGTAGAGCAAGTGATGGACACCCTCAGCCATCAAGCCAACAAGCGAAAGGTGACACTGTCACTATTTATTAATCCTGACCTCCCCGAACAACTGGTGGGCGATCCCAACCGATTAAAACAGATACTGTATAATCTTGTTGGCAATGCGATTAAGTTCTCCGGCGGCCAGCATCGTCAACCCGGTTTTGTCGCTGTCAATATTGACGCGATGGATAACCAAGACGCGCAAAAAGCCCAGCTGGTGTTTACCATCACCGATAACGGCATCGGCATTGCGCCTGATAAAGTCGACACTATCTTTCAGCCATTCAGTCAGGCGGAGTCGTCGACCACCCGTGAGTTTGGTGGCTCTGGGCTTGGCTTAGCCATTTGTAAGAATATTATCGATCTCCTCGGCGGTGATATTGACATTGAGAGTGAGCAGGGAGTCGGCACACGGTTTACCGTGCGTATCGATTATACGGTGAACCCATTAGCAGAACCTGACGATTTACCGATTACTCGCGAGCAGGCGCAACAATTATCGATTGAAGTGGATATTCATCAAGACGCACTCAATCACGCAGTGTGCCGCTATCTGGCGCACTTGGATATCGCTTATCATCATGGGTCAGCACCGTCTAACACAGGAAAGCAACCGACGAAGCACCGATTATTGATAACCACCCACACCGAGCCAAGCACATTAATTGCTGAACGCGCTGTCGATCATGTGATTGCCCTCAAACATACCTTATCGCTGGCAACCCACCCTGATAAACGCATTGTCGAGCTGTTTGCCTCACCATTAACCTATCGTCGTCTGGTCCACGGTCTACGCGTCTGCCTCGGTCTTGAGAGCCCTGATATCAGTATGTTGGTGGAATCTGACGCAATGCTACCTCTTCCCGACGAGGCAGACGCCAAAACATGCGAGCCGGAACGCACTCGTGGATGTATTTTAGTGGCAGAAGACAACCCCACTAACCAACAGGTGCTGACTCAGCAACTCCATTACCTCGGCTATGAGGTGGTGATGACGGATGATGGTAACCAGGCACTCGCGGCATATCAGAACCATCAGGTAGATCTTGTCCTCACCGACTGCCATATGCCCAACAAAGATGGCTATACGTTAACCGCTGCGCTGCGTGAAATGCAGCGAACATCTCGCTGGGTGCCTATTATCGCCATTACCGCCAATGCGCTCAGTGGTGAACAAGCGCGGTGTTTTGAGGCAGGCATGGACGATTACATTACCAAGCCCATTGAGCTGGATCCGCTTGACGAACGCTTAACCTATTGGGTTAACCGTCCTCACATCACGACAAAGTCGACGCCACCCCCTGTGACAGCCAGTGCCGAAGAGCCACATGTACTTGATCCAACGGTGGTTGAACGCTTATATGGCGGGCAGCAACAGGCCTATCAAGATATTGTCGATGTTTTCCTTAAACGTAGCGTCCCCAGCCTACGCGCCCTCGCGCAATCGCAACCGCCTTTTGAACATTGGCAAGCATTAAAAGAGGCCGCACACAAACAAAAATCTGCCGCAGGCAGTATTGGTGCGACAGCCCTTCATCAAGCCTGCCTTGAGGCCGAGCAAGCCGCTAACAATCAGCAAACAGAAGCACTTGTTCAGGCATTAGCCCGTATCGACACAGCACTGGACCACTTGCTGGAGGTATTACCGCGTGACCCTCAATGACCCAATATAGGCAGTCACAGACAGATGAATGTGATCCCTTATCCGGATATCCGGAAAATCGGTGTACAAATCGCGCAATCCAGTGCCACACTGACAGTAAGTTTTATCAACCATGACGGTAGTGAATAATGAGAAAAACCAAAGTAGTCACCTCCGAGGACATTCTGCTCAAACTATGTCAGTCCGCCACGGCAGTACTCACCAAAGCGACTGACTCTCCCGTGCACCATGCTGCGATGGTACAAAAGATTGCCAAAACCAGCCTCAAGCCTGACCTCGGCTGTTTTGTACTATTTGATGGCGGCTTCTCTGGCCTTGTTGTGATCAACTTCTCCTCCGCCGCAGCGTTAGAGATTTACAGCAATTACATGCAACATATGGGGATCCCCGAAGAAGAGTTAGCCAGCTTACACACCGCGGATGAAGTGGGCGATGTGCTCGGTGAACTCATGAACCAGATTATTGGCGATTTCACCGGTAAGATTAAGCGCTCAATCCAAACCTCGATCACCCAAAACCAACCGAAGATGATGGCGGTTAACAAAAATATTACCGTGTCAGTCGATAGCAATATCGACAAGCCACAGGCGCGCCGCGTGAGCTTTACCACTGAGCACAACAATATCTTCTATCTTGAGCTTGCCATGGAACGTACCGAATTTATTCAGCTTCAGGACTTTGAAGAAGGGGAAGAGGTTGATCCTGATTCCATTCTGGAAGCAGAAACGGTTCGCCAATTGGAAGAAAAGTCTAACGACAAAAACGATAAAAAAGACAGCGGCAGTAACGACTTACTTGACGAGCTAGGGATTTAGCGCCTCTCTCCTTTTACTGTCGCTAAGACATAAACACAAGTTGCTATCGATTTGTAAAGCTTCGCTGCAAAGGCCCGTGTAACTTGTGTTTTCTTTTCTCTTTGCTTACTTTTTTCTTGCTAATTATTAAGATAATTCAACGAGCGAAGCACTTCACAGTTATAAATGTCCAATGTAATTTGTTTCATTTAGGTTACAGCTTTGATCACATTTGCTAGATCGTGTGGTCGTCATTCTACCCACCTCTCACCGTCATAACGCCTTATCACTGCCCACTTTTTTTTAGTAGGTGAATAATGCCGCATCATTTAGACTGCGCGGCATAATCAAAAGGCTGGCAACGATCAGCCAAATACCCTACTGGGCACCCTGCCCACCCACTATCATTCGTGAAAAAGGTCGATTCATGAGTCCAGAAAGCTACCTACTCGATTGGCAAACCAGTCAAACTCACTCTGAAACCATGTATCCGCTGCTTAGCCAGCTTTATCGCCAAAAAGGCGTCGAAATCCAACTGTTCGGTCGTCAACTGATCAATGCGAGCACCATTGATATCATTAAGGCACACCGCGTGGCGCGTCGCTATACGGGGGGCACCTTATCGCCCAGCCAGACGTTGCCATTAATCGAAGTGATGGCTGAATTGGATCTTGCTCCCAGTAAAATCGATATCGGTCAGCTCGCCTGGACATACTGGCAACAGCATGACAGTGAAAATGGCATTCCTGATTTTCTTCATAGCCAGCTTGGGCATTTGCTAGGGACAGGCAACGGCGTTGATCCGAAAGACGTGGTACTGTATGGCTTTGGTCGTATCGGTCGCTTACTCGCACGATTACTGATTGAAAAAAGCGGTCCTGGCTACCCCTTACGCTTACGCGCTATCGTGGTGCGTGGCGGAAAAGAAGGCGACCTGGAAAAGCGCGCCAGCCTGCTGCGTCGCGACTCTGTTCACGGCCCGTTCAATGGCAGCATTACTGTTGATGAGTCGCGTAACGCGTTGATCGCCAATGGTAATTTCATCCAAGTCATTTATGCCAATAACCCAACGGACGTCGATTACACCCAATTCGGTATTCATGACGCATTGGTAGTCGATAACACAGGTATGTGGCGAGATGAAGAAGGCCTGAGTCAACACCTTGACAGCAAAGGCGCTAAGAAAGTCCTTCTCACCGCGCCGGGCAAAGGCGATCTTAAAAACGTGGTATTCGGTGTCAATCATGACGTGATTAACGACGATGATCGAATTATCTCTGCCGCCAGCTGCACCACCAACGCCATTACCCCGGTGCTCAAAGCCATGCACGATAAATTTGGTATTGATGGCGGACACATTGAGACAGTTCACTCGTTTACCAATGATCAAAACCTGATTGATAACTATCACAAAGGCGATCGCCGTGGCCGCTCTGCGTCTTTGAATATGGTACTCACGTCTACCGGTGCCGCGAGTGCTGTTGCCAAAGCACTGCCTGAGCTTAAAGGTAAATTAACCGGTAACTCAGTGCGTGTGCCCACGCCCAATGTCTCTATGGCTATTGCTAACCTGAATTTAGATAACCCCACTCACAAGGATGAAATCAACGCCTATTTACAAGACGTCGCTTTGTACTCGCCGCTATCGGGGCAAATTGATTTTACTCAGTCGACCGAATTAGTATCGAGTGATTTGGTGGGATCACGCTTTGCCGGTGTGGTGGATAGCCAAGCAACCATCGCCGAGGGCAACCGTTGCGTGCTGTACATTTGGTACGACAACGAGTTCGGCTATAGCTGTCAGGTAGTACACTGCATGGAGCAAATGATGGGAGTACGCTACCCCATGGTTCCAGAGCCGGAAGCACTTTCTTAAAACGTCCAAAACGAAAAGGCCCAAATGGGCCTTTTTTATTACGTGTTAACGACTCAATATAAGATTAGGATTGCTCGGCCGCCGTCAACGGTGAGGGTTGGCTGACGGGCTTAAGCACCGCATAAACCAAACCAGTTACCAAGGTACCTGCGGCAATAGCAGCCAGGTACATAAACACAGGGCTGATGGCATTGGGGATTAACAGCACGAAGAGGCCACCGTGTGGTGCCATCAATTTTGCCCCAATCAACATAGAGATTGCGCCTGTCAGCGCACCACCTGCGATGCAAGATGGGATCACTCGCATTGGGTCTTTAGCCGCAAAGGGGATCGCCCCTTCCGAGATAAAACATAGCCCGAGCACAAACGATGCTTTACCTGCCTCTTGCTCAGCATCATTAAATTTACGCTTGGCTAAGAAGGTTGATAGTCCCATCCCTAGCGCTGGCACCATACCGGCCGCCATGATCGCTGCCATCGGCATATAGGTACCACTCTCAATCAAGCCGACGCCGAAGGTATACGCCGCTTTGTTGACCGGACCGCCAAGGTCGAAACACATCATCGCACCCAATACCACGCCTAGGATCACTGCGTTCGTTGAGTTCATCCCCTGCAAGAAGCTGGTCAGGCTTTCCATGGCGACAGAGACAGGCCCGCCTACGACATAGATCATCACCAAACCGGTAAACAAACTGGCTAATAAAGGGATCACGAGAATGGGTTTAAGGGCTTCCATTGAGGCCGGCAAACTGACTTTGTCTGCCACAAACTTAGCACTGTAGCCGGCGATAAATCCCGCCAGTATGCCCCCTAAAAACCCAGCGCCGGTGGACGCGGCGAGCATGCCACCAATCAAGCCTGGTGCCAGACCCGGGCGATCCGCAATTGAGAAGGCAATAAACCCGGCCAGTACCGGTACCATCAGCGCGAACGCACTACCACCACCAATTTCCATCAGTGCGGCTGCAAGTGTTCCCTCCTCTTTAAAAGCTTCAATCCCGAAGACAAATGAGAGCGCAATAGCTAAGCCACCGGCCACAACCAGTGGTAACATATGTGATACGCCTGTCATCAAGTGCTTATAGACACCGGTACGTTCGCCTTGGTTAGCACTGGCGTTCGATGAACTCGCTTGCGTTGTTTGGTAGACCTCAGCGTTAGCAAGCGCATCATCGAGCGTCTGCGATGCTTTTTTCAGCGCCATGCCCGTACTGGTTTTATATAAACGTTTACCCGCAAACCGACTCAAATCAACCTCAATATCTGCGGCGATAAACACGAGATCCGCGGCTTCAATTTCCTGATCCGTTAATGCATTTTTCGCACCCACCGACCCACGTGTCTCAATTTTGACCTGATAACCTTTCGCTTTAGCCGCTTCTTCAATCGCTTCCGCTGCCATAAAGGTATGTGCAACACCGGTAGGACACGCGGTAATACCCACAATGCTGACGGTACCGCTTTCGCTTGGCGTCTGCGCGTGATACGGCTGTGCATGATCCGCGGCGGCCTCCAATACCGCTTGGGGATCGGCCATTACCTCATTTAAGCTTGCTTGATAGACAGGCTTGCCGTTAAAGCGAGCCGACTCTTTTGGCTCACCGACCAAGAGAACACGGTCAGCGTTTTCAATATCAGCAGTCGATACCGCCTGTGTTGGTTGCACACTAGACTGACACTCGATCTGTGCCGTCCATCCTTTTACCTCGGCAGCCTTTTCTAACAAGCCCGCCGCGATAACGGTATTGGCGACGCCACTTGGGCACGCCGTCACAATCACCAGATTCATACCTTTTACCCCACTCATGGATTGGTTTTATTCCGCGTGCACTGACAGCTCAGCAGGCGACACGCTGATTTTTTCGATTAATTGGTTCACGTCTTCATCATTGCGCACACCGACCCCCACTTGGGTAACCGCGAGCGCAGAGATAGCGACCGCGCGACACAGCGCCGCTTCTTTGCTTAGGCCGGTCTGGCATCCTGATACCAGCCCTGCCACTAAAGAATCCCCGGCCCCAACGGTACTCACCACCGATTGCGCCGGTGCCACAGCCTTAAGCCAGCCTTCCTTATCGCGCCAGAGCACCCCGTCTACGCCGCGAGAAATAACCACATTCGCGATCCCTTGGTTAAACAATTGCTCACCGCGCGCCAGCAACACGGCTTGCTCATTACTGATGGGCGCGTTGAGGCATTGCGCCAGTTCTGCTTCATTAGGCTTTACCAACCAAGGTGTTGCCTCAACGGCGGCGCGTAAGGCGTGCTGGCTGGTATCGACAACCACTTTTTTCCCTGCTTCGCGCAAGGTGGTGATCCAAGTGGTCAACTGCTCGGTCGAGACACCAGGTGGCAAACTGCCCGCTAGCACGATCCACTCATGGTGCTCAGCCAGACTGAGCAAGCGTGCCGTCAATGCCTCAATATCGGCCTGTTCAACCGCCATACCAGGAAAATTCAAATCAGTGACACGTCCCGCTTTTTCAACCAGCTTGACGTTGGTGCGGCTAACGCCCGGCACACGCAAAAAGTGATCGGCAATGCCGTGCTCGCTAAAAAGGTGGGCAAACGGGTCTTGGTTATCTGCACCAAGAAAGCCTGACGCCGCGACCGTCGCGCCCAAATCCGTTAAGACACGTGCGACATTGACGCCTTTTCCCGCCGGGTGCAGTGTATAGTTTTGCACCAAATTGACATCACCAGGCTGCAACGCACTGACTGAGCCTGTCATGTCGAGTGCGGGATTGAAGGTTACGGTCAGAATGGCACTCATGCGTTCTCTCCCAACCCATCTTTAATGGCATCACCCAGTGCCGCAATCGCTTGTTCGGCGTCGCTTCCTTGGGCGGAAAACTGTAACTGGTGCCCATGTTTCACCCCAAGCGCGATCACTTTCATCAAGCTTTTTGCGTTAACCGGCGCCGACTGGGTGGACGCGTTGGCAACCTGTATATCAGCACTGAATTTTTTCGCTGTATTGACCAACATCGCCCCAGGACGAGCGTGCAAACCATGCGCATTCGTCACCGTATACAGGCCTGTTGACCCCTCTGCGGTGGGCGCTTCAGACGGCGCCTCTGTATGAGGTTGTTCGGGGGCGGGTTCAGCAGACAACGCATCAACCAGCGCTTGTGGCGAGTAACGGCCGGATGCCGCCAGTTGTTTATCAAGCTTCCATTGCATCAAGGTATTGAGCACAGGAAGATGCGCACGGTTGTTGGCTGCGACACACCAAAGCGCACTGACCGACTGGGATTGGTGAGACAGTGACGTCGCGGGCATGACCACCGACATCCCGGTCTGCAGTACACCGTCTCCCACACCGAGCAACCAATTCCCTTCACCAAGGTGCACCGACTGGCCCGCGACAGCGTGGCTGACGCCATCGCTATTTAAACAATGATGGTTTTTGAGCAATCCCGCGCCCACGGCTTGCAAGGTAGTGATATCTGACGCTGGAAAGCCGGTTAACACCATGTCGCTGCTAAACTTGAAGGCCTGAGTATCCGCCGTTTGCCCATTGAGTAAGGTAACCAGTTGCTCTGATCCCGATATCGTTTTTAATTGTTGCTCGATGCCGTCTTGTGACAGCACACGCGTCAACTGACGTAAGATACTCAAGTGTTCGTCTGATTTGGCAGCGATACCAATGGCCACGTAAGTGAGGTTTCCCTCTCCCCAGTCAACCCCCTCGGGAAAATGAAACACTTGT
The DNA here is from genome assembly GCF_003390965.1 of Salinivibrio sp. HTSP. Classification (NCBI taxonomy): domain Bacteria; kingdom Pseudomonadati; phylum Pseudomonadota; class Gammaproteobacteria; order Vibrionales; family Vibrionaceae; genus Salinivibrio; species Salinivibrio sp. HTSP. The sequence continues at coordinate 17,405 of NZ_PXUD01000013.1, read as the reverse complement.
ACCCCTGTTTGTTTAACTTGATCGCGGGTATCCGTTGTGCCATGCGGGATGGCAATACCGTTGCCCAGATAGGTACTGGTTTGCGCTTCACGCGCCAGCATTCCGTCTTGATAGCCCGCTTCTACTAGCCCTTTTTGGGTGAGTGCTGCGGCCATGGCTTTGATAGCCTCGTGCTTAGACGCCGCGTGTTGCTGCATATGAATATCGTGTACGTTAAGTGCCAACATGAGGTCATTCCTCTTTTTTCAGTGCCGCGGCACGGGTTGATGTTGTCGTCGGCCACATCAGTATCACTAAGACATGGCGGACATATTGGTTGGTCGCAAGTCACCGTTGATTGGCAGTGTTCGTGTTTGACTTGCCACATTCGCTTTACCTAAAAACTGAAACGATTCAGCTTTTAGGTAAAGCGATAGAAACTGCTCCCGGCGTTTGGTCAATTTCTTCCACTTATATGCGCCGGAAGCAATGAGCCGCATCGTCGTTCCAGCGTCTTGAGATCAGCCGCCAATAATTGACACAAGCTGAAACCTTTCAGCTTTAAGGCTGAATCGTTTTAGCTTATAATGCAAATAAATTATGGATCTGAAGTGCGTAAACTTTGATCGCATTCACAAAGCCATCAATAACGATCGGCCTACTTAAGGATCGCTTTATGAAGCTTGATGAAATTGCCCGTCTTGCCGGTGTATCACGCACAACGGCCAGTTATGTGATTAATGGCAAAGCCGACCGTTATCGGATCAGTGAAAAAACGCGAGCACGCGTGATGGCGGTGGTCGAACAACACAATTATCAGCCGAACCGCGCCGCCACCGCCTTGCGTGCAGGCACCACACAAACGCTGGGGTTGGTCGTGCCTGACTTAGCGAACACCAGTTACGCCACGTTGGCAAAACTCTTTGAACGAAAAGCCCACGATCAAGGCTATCAGGTTATTATTACGGGCTCTGATGACGACCCAGAGCGAGAAAAAATAGTGGCTGAAACTCTCGTCTCCAGGAAAATTGATGCGTTAATCGTGGCCTCTTGTTTGCCTGCAGATAATACCTTCTACCCCAAATTACAACAGCAAGGCACTCCCATCGTTGCCATTGACCGTGGGCTGGATGCCAACCAATTCGCGAATGTGCTGAGTGATGATGAAAAAGGCGCTTACCAGCTCACCGAGATGTTAATTGCCCCAACGGATGTCTATCAAGCAGGACTGATTGGTGCCGTCCCCTCGCTGGCCATCTCACAAGACAGGGAGAACGGCTTTCGTGGTGCGTTAGCGGCACAAGGCGTAGATGGACAAGTACGTTACGGTCAAGCTTTCAGCCGTACAGAGGGGCAAAGGCTGATGACAGAGTGGATTGAAGCCGGTGACTTACCTGATGCCTTACTCACCACCTCCTTCACGCTGTGTGAAGGGGTGCTGGACGCCATCCGGCAAACAGGGATCGCCCCCACTGCACTGTATTTTGCCACTTTTGGAGATAGCCGCATCCTCGATTTTCTTCCTTTTGGGGTGCAATCTCTCCCTCAACAATTTGAAGCGATTAGCGACGCGGCACTCAGTCTCGCGGTGTCGGCCGCGCAAGGAGACAACCATCCTGGGATTATCACGGTTGAACGCCAACCCATTTGGCGCCCCCATCAAACGCAAGCTTGGGTCGGACTGGGTTAATAGCCTGTCGCTTCCATAAAGCCACGGCCTGTGGCACTGCCATGCACTTCCACAGGCCCTTCCCAATAGGGAAAACTCAAATCCATCCAGCTTTGTGGATTAAGCGGCTGCGTAGTCAGGCTAATGCCCTCACTGGGTACTTTGATCTGCCAACGAACCGGCAAGTTAGCGCCCTCCGCCATCTTGGCATGACGGATTGGTAGCATACGAATATCATCCTGACTCAGCGTCACGACTTGGCCATCAGGATACAGTAAGGATCCAAACATAAACGGCTCCTTGCCGCGTATTTGGGTAACCATTAACGCACGGCCATCATCTAAGTTAAGCCCGAACCAATCCCATCCCGTTTGTTCGGCGGCCATCGCGCCGCTCGACCACTCCTTATCAAACCAGCCTTTGCCTGTCACAGGGATGGTTTCACCATCAATGGTTAGCGCACCCTTGATGGTTAGCTGTGGCAAAGAAAAATAATACGAAGCCGACGGTTGACTGGCATGACGGACACTGTATCCCTCTTCACCATGCTTGACCTGGTGTCCATTCTCTCGCACCTCCAACGTAAAGCCGACTGGCTTACCTTGCGCAGGCCACATCGCACGCACATGGGCGGGAAAAGGTTGTTGACCGCCCTGCCATTGCCAGTCGTCTAACCAAGCCTGAAAAGGTGACAGCGTCACTCCTGCTTGATCAATCCCGCCACGGGCAAAGCGCTCCGACTCCCATTGTTTATCATCGCTCGTGATCGCGACATGCGCCATATACAGCTGCTGACTCGCCCACCCTTCTTTGCGATCCGGAGCTAACGCGCGGCGAAACAATGTCCATTGCACGCCATACGCTTGTCCATTAGCGTCGGTTAAGGTCGCGTTCAAATACCACCATTCAGTAGCAAAATCTGAGTGTGCCGCCATGTCTTGGGGATAGGTAGGCGTGTGGTCTGGGATTACAGAGGCAAAGCCACTTTGCGAATCAAAAACGGCAAAATTTCCACGGGTATCAGGAGACGATGACGGCGGCTGACCCCACCATACCAGTGCGCCGAGCGCGATGATCACGCCGCCTCCTAACAATGAACGTATCATTTTCCGCTTCCATCGCTGAATCACTTCACTGCCTCTTTTTTACTGCGCATCACGCAACGACGCCGCCGCGGTGCGTTTTAGCATGCGATAAACAGGCCAAGCCCCTGCGACCATAAGCGCCAACATGGACAGCCCGATGGTGGTGGCATAGCTTATCGGGAAGAAGCTCATGGTCATGGTCCACCCGAACGATGCTTTCAGGACAACATGGATCAACATGCCCGCCAGCACAAGCCCCAACGGGATAGCAATTAGCGCACTGGTGAGACCAAGCAGCACCAATTGCCCTCCGCCGAGCGCTATAAGCTCACGCCCTGACAGACCAAGGTAACGTAGCAAGCTATATTGCCGTTGGCGCGACAGCTCGGTCGCCAAGGTGGAAAAGAACAACCCACATACCGCGACAACCAACATCAGTGCACACAAGCTTTCCGTCACAGTAAAGGTACGATCAAAGATACGCATTGCATAACGCATAATATCCGCTTGGTTTTGCACCTGCCCAGTGGTCAGCGAAAAACGGTGATTGATGCGATCAACAAACTGCTCGGTTTGCGTGTCCTGATTGAGGATCACTGCCAGCGATGATCGGCCCTGCTTTAGCCATTGTCCGGCATCACTACGGGTAGACACTACTAGCTGGCCATAGGGGTTGCCATAATCGTAATAAATCCCAGCAACCTGCCAGTGCTCGCCCATTGGGGCGGAAAGATTGATGCTCTCTCCCACGCCAACGCCAAATTTAGCCGCTAACGCTTCACTGAGTAATACCGTGCGCGCTTGATGTAATTGCGCCCAATAATCAGGCTGAGCCGCCTTCATCGCCAACGTTTGTTTCTCAGACGGACGGTTTCCTACCGACAGCACTTCAAGCCGCCCTTGGTTTGCCGTCAGCTCACGCCGATACGTGGTCCAAAATTGCGCCACGTCTTTATTTTTTACCAACCATGTTTCCATCTCCGCGAGAGCAGCATGGCTCGGCCTAACATAAACGTCCGCTGCCAAGCGTTGTTGCAGCCAAGTCTCAGTGCTGGTGCGAAAGCTACCGACCATGGTTTCCATACCAATATGTGCCGAAACCGCGAGCATAAACGCCATCGCCGCCACACCACGGTAACTTAAACTTGCCGCGGCATCGGTGAAAAACCATCGCCATCGCGCGCCCGCATACACTGCTGCACTGGTATGAAACAGCCAGCCACACAAATAAGGCAGCGCTAAAGCAGCACTTAGCATGGTAAAGGCAATCAAGGTAAACCCTTGCCATTGACTCGTCTCCCAATACGACACGCCCCACGCCGCCACGCCAAGCAACACCGCTAAAATAGCCTGTACGGCATATTCTCGATGTGTACCACGCATCAGGGTCATCCGTTGCGATAAGCGCCCCGGGGAGGTGTTGACTAAGCGCACCAAAGGCCAAGCGGACGCCATCGCCGCCCCTAAAATAGCAAGCAGTAAACTGTAGAGCCCCCATTGCCACTGCCAATGCATCACTAAATTAATGTCTGCGCCGTACAAATCAGACAAGGTCGTGGCGACCGCGGGAAGTAATTGGTTGGCAAGTAACATACCCAGGACGTTGCCACTGACCACGCCGAGTAGCACCCAAAGCAACAACTCTGTTGACATGACAGCTGAGAGTTGGCGTCCATCAACGCCAAGCTGCCGCAAGGTTCCGACCAAGGGCTGACGCTGGGTCATGGAAAGGGAAATCGCCTGATAAAAAATAAACAGTCCCACCACAAAAGCCAATAACCCCATCGCGAGCAAATTTAAGTGAAAAGCACGGGTGAGTGGGCCAAGTTGGGTTGATTGGGTTTTGGTCAACGTCAAGGCTGAGGGTAACGCTTCGCGAATCGTTTGTCGCTCCGCTTGAGACAAATCGCCGCATAACACCTCGGTAAACCCAGTACGCGCAGAGAGATGACGCAGTAGCGCCATATCAGCCACCAAGTAAGTGCCCATACTCAGCGCATCATTATCGATAATACGTAAAGGGCCGATCGGCGGGTAATCTAGCAAATCAATCATTTGCCCCTCTTCCCAGCCTTTATGTTCAGCCATGGCCTCTCCCACATAGACAGGATAAGGCATTGAGATCGCATCCATAGGGGACAATGAGGGGGCTCCATCTGCTCGCTGATTGGCGATAAATGGCAGCATCGCGATAGTATCCACCCCCATCAGATGGATGTCACTAAGTGACGGTGTCACAACATCGAGACGATCAATCGGCACACATTGGGTTAAGCCTTGACGGCGCAAGCCAATGTAAAAGGCATGCGGCACGCGTTGTGTTCGCTCGGTATGATGAATGCTAAAAGGATAAGGGTTACTAAAAAGCTGTTCACCTTGGCGATAGCTTTGCTGCGCATGTTGGTTTATCGATAACACGCCAACCAGCAAAGAGACACCCAGGGTTAACCCAAGCCAGACGAGAAAGACTTGAAAGGGATGGCGACGATAATGCCCCCATAAAGCGCTAGCGACGGGCCCGAACACTGAGCACGCCTCCTTGTAGCCCTACACTACCCTGCAAATAGCTAGCCACGGTATCACTGTGTGTCACCAGCAACAGCCCGGCCTCCTGCTGACTGGTTAGTGTGATAAGCAAACGCATCACCGCGTCCGCATTGCGCTCATCCAAACTCCCCGTTGGCTCATCGGCAAGTAGCAGTTTAGGCGACATATATAACGCGCGTGCGATGGCGGCGCGCTGCTGCTGACCACCAGACACCTCTTCTGGGTAACGATTGAGCAACGGCATTAAATCAAGCTGAGAAACAATTTGTCGCCACAGACAACTGTCTTCTTTCAAGCCTTTTAGTTGGCGACAGAAACGAATGTTATCCGCAATAGAGAGGGTGGGAAGCAGATTAAATTGCTGGAAGATCAAGCCGATGTTTTGGCGTCGAAACTGCGTGCGTGCCCCCTCGCTCAATCGATGAAGAGGGGTATCGTCAAACCAGATCTCACCGCTATCGGGTTTATCCAGCCCCGCAATCACATTTAACAAGGTACTTTTACCCGACCCACTCTCGCCCATCAACGCCAGTTGACTGGTCGACGACAGCGACATCGCGGCGCCTTGCAGCACAGGATGGAAGTCGCTCCCATCCTGATAACCTTTACACAGCCCTTTAATTGCTAACATGCCAATGCACACCCTTATAGTGTCTTAAAACAGCAATAAACGAGAACTAGGTCACACTGTTTGATTAATTTGGCAATGTACCCCAATTAAGAGGCTGAGAAAAGCGTTAAAAACGGTGGGCAGCTTCCCAATTTCTTTTTCGCCGATCCTTAGCCGTCATTAACAAGATTATTGAGCCAAACGCCTGACTTCACCCGAATCAAAGACCCAACCCATTTGACTACTTCTTCCACTCCCAAAAGCGCATAAACCCAATAAACCGGCCACTCAAAGACCACCGCAGCGGTCAATACCACAGGAATACCAATTAGCCACTGTGCAACAAAATCTTGTCCCAGGCAGTAGCGCACATCACCCCCAGCACGCAGTACCCCAACGATCATTGCCATGGGGATGGTTTTCACCACAATCAACGCACACATCGCCCAGTAAAAGTAAGCCGTGATCTGTGCCGTCTCGCCCGTTAATGCAGGGAAGAAACTCAACACCCAGGGCTGAATCATCAGCATCACGCAGGCAATCGCCACACCGGCGAGAAAATTAAATATCGCCACCTGCCAGGCTTGGTGATAAGCGGTGTCCGTTTGTTGGGCTCCCAAGTTATTACCGACCAACACCGCCGCTGCATTGGCTGTACCAATCAAAAACGACAGTGAGAGTGACTCGACGGGAGTGATAACCGCAATAGCAGCTAGGCCGGCTTCGTTAACATGACCGATAATCGCGTGGTAAACGAACATACCGGACGACCACATTAAAAAGTTAAACGCCGTTGGCAACGAAAGCGACAAAAACCGCTTTACTGCCACAAGCGTCAGCGAGGCTTTCCAATCAGATAACGAGAAGGCAACCAGATGTTGGCGACGATATAGATAAGCATACAAAGCGACAACTTCGACGATACCACTCAGGACGGTAGCAACCGCTGCCCCTTTCGAACCCAGCTCAGGCGCGCCCAGATTACCGAAGATAAAAACCCAGTTGAGCACCACGTTGACACTGATCCCGACCCCGCTAAAAAAGGTGCTAATGCCTGGCTTGTGCATGGCACGAAGCCCGGCAGCCAGCCCTGAGACACTGGCCAAACAAAACAGTGATAAGCCAGCTATTTGTAAGTAATCTTTCCCCAACGCAATAACAGTAGGATTGTCACTGGCAAACCCCACAATGACATCCGCATAAGCCCAGAAGACAAACGCACTTAACGCCGCCGTGGCATTGGTTAAAGTCACCGTTAGCGCCGTTTTTTCACGAAAACCTTGTCGATCCCCCGCGCCCCAATATTGCGCCACCAACATAGAGCCGCCGGTCATGGCACCAAGGATCAGTAAGGAGGAGACAAACATCGCTTTACCGGCAATACCAATGGCGGCGACATCCGCTTCACTTAATTGTCCCACCATTAAGATATCGACCAAACTGCGGCTCGAAAACATCATGGTTTGTAGTGCAATCGGTACGGCAATTAACAGCAAACGCTTTAAAAACACAGGATCAAAGAAAGGACGGGAAAGTACGCTCACAAGAGACTCCAGCTTAGAGGGGACCGATGTAGTTTACGTGCCTTTAAAACAGAAAAAAACGCCCGAGAGCGTTTTCTTATCTGCGAATCAATGCCGATTAGCGCGGCATCACCATTAAGCCATCGGCTTGATTGTTGGGCCAAATACGGTACTCAGCATGGTATTTGACGATCGATTTATAAGCCGTCACCCTCGTCGGTGCTATCCATGCCTGATGCGCCCATTGTATTACCTCGGCTTCTGGCCCTCGGACATACACGCTCAGTGCTGAAGCCAAGTGCTGATCATCATCAAAAGCCGATTGCATCGCGTCTGGGCACACGGCCATTGAATGCTGCCCACCTGATATAATTTTCACTTTTCGATCAATCGTATCTTGCGTATGCACGCACCACCCCGCGTCAATTGCACAATCAACCCACTGTTGCAATTGCTGTTTGTGCACTGGCTTGACGGGCTCACCGACGGGAAACCACTCGGCATACACTTGTTGAATTTGACCAAACTCGGTGTCTAACCCGGCTTGGGTCCCGGCACTGCGGGCGCGCTGGATCCAGCGTTGTAAGTCCGCTTTGACACTGTGATGAAAACGTTGTCGCTTCACCGCTTGCGCCACCCAACGACCAAGAAACGCCTCACGCGCATGGGGCGCATCGGCCACTTTTTTGGCGGCGATCGCTGCCGAGAGATCGTCATAGGCAGCGGCCATCACAGTTTGAATTTCGGTGACATAACTCATGGTTCTTTGCTTGCTAATAGCCAATAGAAAGCGGCAGAGAGTATCGCACAAAGGGCTATCGCGCCAACCATGCCCCACGGCGTACCATCAGAGGCAACCGCCACACCCGCACCGACCAACGAGCCGATACCAAACCGCATCGTCCCCGCCAATGAAGAAGCCGTTCCCGCCATTTGCGGATAGCAAGCCAACAAACACGCCATGCTGTTGCTGCCGATAGTTGAAATCACGCCAACGTACATCATCACTGGAATCACGGTGCCCCAAAGCCCAATATCTAACCATTGGAACGCGGCAATGGCTATCCCAGCCACCAGCTGTAAGCCTAACCCTAGGCGAAGCATCCAATGCGAGCCCATTTTGCGCACCAAACGGCCATTAATAAAGGTCATCACAATCAGACAGACAATGTTTAACGCAAACAAGTAGCCAAACATCTTCGCGCTGACGCCATAATAATCAATGTAAACAAATGAGCCTGCGGTCAAAAAAGAGAACATCCCAGCAAAGGAAAACCCGGAACAAAAGATCATGCCCACAGCAAACGGTGTTTTCAGCATACGGGCATAGTTACGCAGTGACGCACCAATACGCATCGGCGGCCGATTGTGTTTAGGTAAGGTTTCAGGGATCCGGACAATAATGCAAAGCGTCACAAAGCACGCCCATCCGGCCAGCACCCAAAAAATTGCGCGCCAGTCAAACCAGGTCAGCAAATAACCACCAATCATCGGGGCAGCTAAAGGCGCAATCGTCATGACCAAGGTGATGAACGACATAGTCCGCGCAAACTCCTCGCGCTCAAACATATCACGGACCAAGGCTTGGATAATGACGGCGGCAGCGGCTCCGGCAAACCCTTGCGTTGCACGTACAACGGTCAGTACGTCTATATCTTGAGCCATCGCACTGACCACGGCACAAATGAAAAATAGTGCCACACCGGCCAGCATCACCGGTTTGCGGCCATAACTATCAGAGATCGGGCCATGAAAAAGCTGTCCAATCGCAAAGCCGGCCGTGTACGCGACCAAGGTTGATTTCACCGCACTGCTGGGTGCATTTAAGTCCGCGGCAATCGCTGGCATGGCTGGGAGGTACATATCAATCGCCAACGGCGTCAGCGCCGCAATCGCGCCAAGCACCAAGATCAAAAGCCAGCTTAATTGCGTCGGGGACGACGTGACAGCCGATGATTGCGACATAACTCTCCTTAACGTAAAAGACAGGAAAAAAGGAAATAACGTGAGCTTGGTCAAAGTGTAACAATTTATTGTGTCGCCGTGGGAAATAATGTCTTTCTTTTTATCACACCATCGTCACACTCCCCCCTCAGGCTGAAGGCAAAAAAAAGCACAGCCCATGCTGTGCTTACCGTTGCTTAACGAGAACCTGCAATGACGAAGCGAGCCAGTCACCTGCGTTAACCCAGTAACGCGATCTCTTCGTCTGTTAATGGACGATATTCACCCGGCTCTAGGTGTTCGTCTAATACCAAGTTACCGATGGATTCTCGATGCAGCGCGTCGACCTTATTGCCCACCGCCGCAAACATACGTTTTACTTGATGATACTTGCCCTCTTGAATGGTGAGCAGAGCCTCGTAATCACCCACTTTCTCTAGGGTTGCCGGTAGCGTGGGTTGCTTCTCGCCTCGTAGCATCACCCCTTCTTTAAACGCAGGAGCAGTCTCAGGACTAATCGGATCAACCAGCCACACACGATAGGTTTTAGAGCACTGATGCTTGGGTGAGGTAATACGATGTGACCACTGACCGTCATCAGTCAATAGCAACAGCCCGGTTGTATCCGCATCCAAGCGACCCGCAATGTGCAGCTTCTCCGCATTGACTTCATCCAGTAATACAAACACCGTCGGATTAAACGCATCCTCATGCGAGCACACCACGCCAGCAGGCTTGTGCATCATAAAATAGCGCGGGCCTGATAACGTCAGCGGTCGTCCCTCAAACGCCACCTCTTCATGCTCGTTCACTTTGACGGCCCCCGACTTGATCACCTCACCATCAACCGTCACCAGTTCGCTTTTAAGCACACGCCCTGCTTGCTTGCGTGTCACCCCTAGGGTTTCACATAAAAATTTATCTAATCGCATATTACCGCTTATTGCACCTTTGTTTGCCGCGGATTATACGTCACATTGCGGCTCAGACACAGATCAAGTTTTACGAGATCTGACGGAAAAACAGGCCGTGATGGGATAAACTGGGTGTCATTGTCCACGTGATGGACAGATGACAATGCAAGCAAAACCCAACGCTTTTTGCTGAGACGCCGAGTCTGTCACAACCTGCCAATCAAAATATTGTTGGTGATTGAGCGTGCCAGCTTGGCGAGTATGATACGGTCGTCTTGACCAATCAGTGATATAGAAGGAAACACCATGATTGTCTCTCTTCGCCGCCCCGACGCCGATGCCTTTGAAACCTTATTGACGCTGTCACACGAACAGCACGACCACGAAGCGCTGCCTTTTGATCGTACTCCCGTCGCGGCCACCTTCAGCACCTTGCTCTCACAGCCAGAGCGTGGTGATGTTTTTCTGATTGATGTTGAGCATGAGGGAGAAACCGAAACCATTGGCTTTTTAGTCGTCGCCTATAGCTTCAGCGTGGAAAACGGGGGGAGCGTCGGTGTGATAGATCAATTCTTTATCCAACACAGCTGGCGACGGCAAGGCGTGGGGTCGCAAGTGATCCCACACGTGGAAGCGCGAGCCAAAGAAAAAGAATGCGTGGCCGTCATCCTTGAGGTCAATATTGGTAACAAAGGCGCTCGGCTTTTCTATGAGCAGTTCGATTACCAGCCTCGCCGCCAGCACTGCATTATGACAAAACGACTTTAATTCTGTACCTGACGTCACAAGTCAGTAAACTAAACGGCCTCACTTAGGCCGTTTTTTCATTATGTATACCCTACGTCCCTATCAATCTGACGCGGTGAAGGCCGTGCTGCATTATTTTCGCCGCCATGCGTCTCCTGCTGTCGCCGTGTTGCCGACCGGTGCGGGAAAAAGCTTGGTGATCGCAGAACTTGCGCGTATCGCCAAAGGCCGAGTACTGGTGCTTGCCCACGTTAAAGAGCTCGTCGAACAAAATCATGCCAAATATGAAGGCTATGGATTAACGGGGGGGATCTTTTCCGCTGGACTCGGCCGTAAAGAGTCTCACGACAAAGTGGTTTTCGCCTCCGTTCAATCGGTGGTGCGAAATCTGGATGCCTTTGCCGATCAGTTTTCCTTACTGGTCATTGACGAGTGCCATCGTGTGCCTGATAACCAAGACAGCAGTTATCGCCGCGTGATTGCGCATCTGCAAACGGTCAACCCTGGCCTCAAAGTGTTGGGGCTCACAGCCACCCCTTACCGGCTTGGACAAGGGTGGATATATCAGTACCACACCAGTGGCAAGGTGCGCACCACAGAGACACGCTTTTTTCGCGATTGCGTGTTCGAACTGCCGATAAGTCACTTGCTTGATGAGGGCTTTCTTACCCCTGCCCATGTCTTGGATGCGCCATTACTGAGCTATGACTTTTCTCAGGTTTCTCGCACTGCAAACGGCTATTACCGCGAAGCCGATCTAGAAAAAGTGGTGGCCAACGCCCCTCGTGCAACCCCGCAAATTGTCGAACAAATTGTTGACTATGCACGGGAAAGGCAAGGGGTGATGATCTTTGCCGCCACGGTGAATCATGCGCGAGAAGTCTTGTCTTATTTACCAGCGCAAACATCCGCGCTGATCGTGAGTGACACGCCCAGCACAGAGCGCGATCGCTTGATCACTGCGTTCAAGCAAAAAGCACTGAAATATCTAGTGAACGTGTCAGTCCTGACCACCGGTTTTGATGCGCCTCATGTAGACTTGATAGCGATTTTACGCCCCACTGAATCGGTCAGTCTCTATCAGCAAATAGCCGGGCGTGGCCTTCGCCTCGCGCCAGGAAAGCAAGATTGTTTGATTCTCGACTACGCCGGTAATGTCTACGACTTGTACCAACCAGAAATAGGCATGCCCAAACCTGATAGTGACAGCGAGCTGGTGACGATCCCCTGCCCCGCATGCGGGTTTAATAACAGCTTTTGGGGCAAACTGGACGACAATGGCTTTTTGATTGAACACTATGGCCGCCAGTGCCAAGGCTATTTTGAGGATGAAGATGGCGAACGCGAGATCTGTGGTTACCGCTTTCGCGCCAAGTTTTGCGATGAGTGCGGCGCCGATAACGACATTGCCGCGCGTCGCTGTCACCAATGCGATGCCCCTTTGATTGACCCCGATAAGAAATTGCGAGAGGCACTCAAATTGAAAGATGCGCTGGTCATGGCGTGTAACGACATGACACTGACCGCCGGAAAAAACCGCTATCAAAAACCACAACTTAAAGTGACCTATCACACCCACGAGGGCAACGATTTACACGAGGTGTGGCCGCTGGCCAGCAAAAAACAAAAACAAGACTTCCTGGCACGATTTGTCCGACCACACCTGGTCGATCGCCACCGCCCATTCGACGCCACCGCCCCGACAAAAGTGACCGCGTCACAGCATCGATTTCGTCCGCCTGACTTCGTGATTGCGCGTAAACAAGGCCGGTTCTGGCACCTGCGCCAGAAAATCTTTGATGTGGAGAACTTTATTAGCCAAGACAGGCTAACGGCCCTGTTAGCGCAAAGCCGAGGGCAAGCTTTCGCCGAATCCGACGCGAGTTGAACGCACTGAGGGTCAATCCATAAACGATTCCACGAGAAAAGGCACACTGTGGGCGGCTTGGGCACTGATGCCCCCACCGATAAGGCTTGTTTTAGCGGCCAAGCGGTGCTAATATCCGCGTTCGTTTTTGGGTACTGAGTTAGGTCGCTACGCTCAGTACTGTGTTTTCACTCTAAAGAGAGTTATTAATTATGTTTAAGTTCGAAGCTGAAGTACGTACAGAAAAGGGTAAAGGTGCGAGCCGCCGCCTACGTCATCAGAAGAAATTCCCTGCGATCGTTTACGGTGGCAATCAAGAGCCTGTATCAATCGCACTTGACCACCCAGTGGTTGTTAACCAAATGGACAAGCCTGAGTTCTACGAAGGCATCATCCTGGTTATCGATGGCCAAGAAGTAAAAGTTAAGCCACAAGACATCCAGCGCCACGCGTTCAAGCCAAAAGTTGAGCACATGGACTTCATCCGCATCTAATCGCCCTGCGATCATGATGAGATGAGAGAAGGCGCCTTAACGGCGCCTTTTTTGTTTTTATTAACTGCTCGTGTAGCGTAAAAATCAACTTCGTGTGTCATATTACCGTCATAATTAGAGACCTTGATCACTAAAAAGAGAATGAAATTAATAGCAGTATTCCACTTTGCCTACCCAGTTAGTTAGTATAGCCACCCTTTCAATACACACGTTATGTTTCACTATGAAAAACAATATCTTTCTTGTGGCGTTAATATCGCTAACTCTTGCGCTGACTGGCTGCTCAGCGACCAATACTCTCGTTAAAAAGCGTAATCTTGAAGTTCAGACAAAAATGAGTAACACCGTTTTCTTGGACCCAGTAGCTCCATCAAAACGAACAGTATTTCTGCAAGTTCGAAATACCTCTGACAAGCCTAATCTTGATATTAAATCTAGTATCAAAGAAAAAATTGAAAGCCGCGGATATAAAGTCCTTGAGGACCCTAGTAAGACTCATTACATGATCCAAGCCAATATTCTGCAAGTTGGTAAAGCTGACTTACGTGACAGCGAAAACTTTTTGTCACAAGGGTTTGGTAGTGCTGTTGGTGGCGCACTGGCTGGCGCGCAGTTTGGCGGTGGTTCAGCACGAGGAGCTACGTCATTAGCAGGAGCTGCAGTTGGACTAGTAGCAGATGCACTCGTTGAAGATGTATATTACTCAATGATCACCGATTTACAGATCTCTGAAAGAGCGTCAGATGGTGTTGTTGTGACTGAGGCTTTGGACTCTCAACTCGCTCAGGGTTCTACTAGCAAAAAGGTAGTGACGTCCACGGAGAAGACACAGTGGAAAAGATATCAGACTCGTATTCTCTCCACCGCAAATAAGGTTAACCTAGAATTTGCTGAGGCAGAGCCTGAGCTTAAGAAAGGATTAACCCAATCAATTAGTGGTTTGTTATAAGTAGCTCTAATGCGCTCTTTCTAAGGGCGCATTCGATTATATCAAGCAGTATTCGCCTCTCTTCTTTACAGTGATTTCTACCTCGTCATCTTCTTCACGAACACCACCACAAAAAGTGCCATGGTAAAGCTGCCTAGAAACGCCTCAAAGGCGGCGATAAAACGGGCAAAGCCAGACGGCGTAATGTCCCCGTAACCTAAGGTGGTAAAGGTCACCACACTAAAATATAACGCATTCAGCAGCTCATAAAAGCGAGCCTCTACGCCAGCAAGGTCAGGATAAATCGGGTTGGCTTGCGTGGTGCCAAGCGCGAAATACGCCAGCGCACAAGAGACAATCACTAACACGGAAAAAATCACTACCCGTAGCGGATCTTCGCCGTAACCACAAAACAAATCAACCGTTTTCGACAGAGCGCGCTGAAAACTGAACGTTGGCATTTGATAGCGACGAAAACGCATTTCCTTTTTAAAAAAATAACCCGCCACATCAAACAGTCCTTGTTTTTCACACTGCTTACGAATGTTTCGGCATACCTCTTCCGACTCTTGGAACAGAGACTGACGCCGAGACGGATCCTTTTCCAAAAAGGCCAACCGCTCTTGCTTAAATTGCTCGCCCCAATCGACATTTTCAAGCCCCGTGCGCGCCATATCTGCACCCAATAAATTACTACCATCAAGGTGCGTACAGTTAAGGTTGGCGCGCAGCAAATTGGCTTTCATTAGCGACGCATTGCGTAAATCTAAGCCAAAGCAATGCGCTTCGGTTAAATTCGCACGATAAAAATCCGCACCTTGGCAAGAGTACCCTTGCTTATTGCCACGATTGACCAAATGAATATCCGTCAAGTTGGTACGCGCCAGCTGAAAACCATCGAGTGGCCGGCCCGAAGCCGCCCACGCTTCCACATCCGCTTTGACATCGTGATGCCGCTTATCAACATTCGGATCATGCCAATAGCAAAGACCGGACTCACCCGCTTGCTGATCACATTGCCATCCATTACGCGCTTTAAAACCACACACTTTACCGCTCATCGCTCACCCTCCTATTATTATTTTAGAAAGGACATGCCAACTCGCCAGCAAAAGTGACGTTCAATCAAGGAAGAAGGAAAGCCAATCACTAAGATGAGAGATCGTCGTTTGGCTCATCAAACAAGGAAGGTTGGTAAGGCAGGGGCTCAGCACCCAAAGCGGCGTCTTGCGCTTGTTTTCTTTTCGCACGTAAGATGCGCAGATAGCGCTGATGGCAAAGGCGGACAACATTACGTTTTTGCTCATTGGTGAAGTCATACCAATAAAAGCGCTCGTCGCGACTGCGTAAGCACCCTTTACAGTACCCTTTATTGTTCACCTGACAGATGCCTTTGCACGGACTCGGCACCTCGAAAAAATCGAGCTGTTCCACGTCATCCTCCCTGCTGATTCTTTTATTCAAGCGGGTGGACAGCAAAATTGCAAATTTAGATTAAAACAAGCCCAGTTGCGGCAAGGCTAAGGTATCAAACTCTTTGCCAATAAAAGGCAAAATACCGTCGGCAATCGGCTTAAGCTGTTTATCGATATAGTGCTGATAGTCAATTGGACTACGCAGGTAATCACAAGGTTCGGGGCCATTGACCGTGATCACGTATTCTATCCAACCACCACGCTGATACTGCGCAGGCCGCCCCCGTTTCTGGTTTTCGCTCTCTGCCATCCGCGCCGCGCGCACGTGCGGTGGCACATTTTTTTGATACTCCGCCAAGGGTCGGCGAAGCCGTTTGCGATAGACCAATGCATCGTCATGCTCACCTTGGTTGGTACGCTCGACAATTTCACGAATAAACCCGTCTACCTCGTCGCCATCAAACACACGTTGGTATAACTGTTTTTGGAAGGTTTGTGCCAATGGCGTCCAATCGGTACGAACGGTTTCTAACCCTTTAAACACCAACCTCGATTCGCCAGACTGTCTGTCTATTACGCGGCCGGCGTAGCGCTTTTTACTGCCCGTTTCCTGACCGCGAATGGTGGGCATGAGAAAGCGTTGGTAATGGGTTTCGTATTCAATGTCTAACGCCGAGTCCAAACCGTATGTGTCACTAAGGTGTGCTTGCCACCAACCATTCACCTCACTCACCAAGTGCTGCCCGATCTGATCAGCTTGCTCGCTCGACTTCTCGCCCCCTAAAGAGACAAACGTCGAGTCCGTATCGCCATAAATGACCTCAAAGCCTTGCGCCTCAATCAATTCACGGGTGGTTTTCATGATTTCGTGACCACGCATGGTGATCGACGATGCCAAACGATGATCAAAAAACCGACACCCTTGTGAGCCCAGCACCCCATAGAAGGAATTCATAATAATTTTTATCGCTTGTGAAAAGGCTTTTTCGCCGGCTTTTTTGGCCCGATCGCGAGCTTGCCATAAATCATCAATCAAGGCAGGAAGGTAATGCTTTTCTCGGTGAAAGACGCCGCCACGGAAGCCAGATACCGTCTTTGCCTCTTCACCCGTTTCTTGTGCTTTTAATCCCTCGATAAGCCCCAGCGGATCGATAAGAAAGGTACGAATAATAGAGGGGTACAGGGATTTGAAATCCAAAACCAATACCGAGTGGTACAGCCCCGGCTTAGAGTCCATCACGTAACCGCCAGGGCTTGCGATCCACCCCTCACTGGCAAGATTCGGCGCCACATACCCCGAACGATGCAAACGTGGCAAGAACAAATTGGTAAAGGCCGCCACCGACCCCCCAACACGATCAAGCTCTACCCCTGTTAACCGTGATCGCTCAATAAGAAAATCCAGTAAATGGGTGTGAGCAAATATGCGGTTGACTAATACACAGTCTTGTAAGTTGTAGGTCGCCAGTGCCACTTTGTCGTGATGAAACATGCGATTGATGGAGGCCATGCGATCATGGGGATTATCAATCGCTTTTCCCTCTCCCAATAACGTTTGTGCAACCGCCTCTAGCGCCCATGAACGAAACCCATAAGTCGCGGTTTTTAGTGCGTCGATACCATCAATCACCACCCGCCCCGACAAACTGATAAAGCCAGGTTTATTGCTCCCCCCATCCCGCC
>NZ_PXUD01000073.1:0-2706 GCF_003390965.1 Salinivibrio sp. HTSP | reverse complement strand
AAACGGTGATGCAGCGTTTCTCTGTTGCGCCCATGCTCGATTGGACCGACTTCCCTCTATTAATGGCCTGAATGTTGTTCAGGGGTACGATAGGAGTACCGTTCTTACCATGGTTCCATTAAAATTGCGCTGGATCTCATTATTTGGAATTTCCTCATAATCACTCGACATATGGCTTATTTTGTACAATTATGAGGGTGTCAATTGTTCACGAAGTAGACTTTTGATAGTATCGCGACTCATTTTATAGTCGCCCCTATCTACAGCCTTGAGCTATAGGGGAAGTTATGAAAAATTGGATATCAGATATGTTTAGTTTCTTAACAAACAGAAAGAAACCTCAGCTTAAAATGCAGAGGTTCGAGATCGAGCCTAAGATGGTCAACACTGATGTCTATCGTGTTGATATGAAGTCTTTACGCAAAAGCCGTGCGGTTAAGAAGCAAATTCAGGCTGCACAGGAAAGCTTTGAGAGAGAAAAAGCTACAGCTTAAATATAAGAGCCTGTTATCATAAGGGGAGCCATTGAGGCTCCTTTTTTCTTTATTGGTAAGTAAAATAAATGATAAAACCCACAGTATTGATTGTATTTATTCTGGGTATAGCCGGTTATAACTTACTCAGAAACATTCATAAGACTCATTACGTGTTAAAGCGTAGCAATGGATACCATACTTTTTTCAGCTCTTCATCAGCAGGAATTATACTTTTTGTTATAGCTACACTTCTTTACTTTTGGTTGATAAAATTAGGATACAACTATAATCCTGATAATTCTTTGGGGAAAAGTTTACTAGAGACAACATTTTCTCAGGAATTTACTCCTGAGTTTATATCTTTAATAGAAATTAGCGCACTTACATTACTACTTAGTCAAGCGATACCATGGTTTTTTTATCTACCTTTAGATAAGAAAGAAATGTTGAGGCGGGAGTTCTTACGAGATGCAGAAAGTCCTGAGTTTACGAGGCTTTTTTATCAATCTTCATTAACAGGCATTCCTGTTTTATTTACCTTATCAGACAGAAAAGTCTATATAGGTTATATTTATGAAATTCAGGTCAAGCAGTTTACCGATATTTATATTCTCCCTCTATTTAGTGGTTATCGTTGTCAAAATGAATTAAAGCTTAAAAAAGTAACGCCGTATAAATCTGTGGTTGACCTTCTTGAAACCAAGGAAATAGAGAGAAAGAAGAATGTTCTCTCTAGAGCCGGGTATTATGAGGAAGATATAAATGAGTATGTGAATGACTACCTGGATCAGAGAAACATATGGGCAGACTTTATTATTGCTTTACCTTTGAGAGAGATTGTCCATGCACATTTGCACGATTTCGCACATGAAAATATGTTTAGGGAGCTAGAAGTGAATCATAAATGGAAGGAATTAGGCTCGTTTAGATTTAGTGGTTCTAGTGAAAATATATTTAAAATGAAGTAAGCAATGAGAAGAAGAGTTAGTAAGGGGATCGAGGGTGTTCAATATTCTGTGTCAGCCAATGTTTCACAGGTCTATGTGATCGCCCAGTCGGCCTTCGAAGTGAATGGTCAGCTGCGATAGCGTCAGGCTCCAGTTCTACACCGGGTGAGATCAACGCTCAGACGCCTTTAACATACCCGCGCAGAGCAGCTTGAGCAAGCTGTTCTCGTTCGCAAAACCGCCTTTGGTTTTAGTCAATTTGCGGAACTGGCGGTGCACGGCCTCAACGGCGTTCGTCGTATAAATGGCGGTACGCACGTATTCCGGATATTTGAAGTAAGTTGAGAGTGTGAACCATTTATTGCGCTAGGACTTAATAACGATGAGATATTTGTCACCCCACTTGGCTTCTAAGTCATCCATCGCGCTCTGTGCGGCGGATAATGTAACTGCCTTATACACGCACTTCACGTCGCCATGAAGGCCTTTTGATGCTTGCTGGCCACGTATTTCATTGAGTGGCGAATATGATGAATAATGCAGTGCTGTATCTCCGTCTTCGGATAGATACTTTCAATCGCTGCAGGGAAGCCCTTAAGGCCATCAACGCACGCAATAAGGATATCTTGTACACCACGGTTGTGCAGGTCTTTCAGCACGCTAAGCCGGTGGTGGGCACCTTCAGACTCTGACAGGTAAAGGCCCAGCAGCTCTTTTTTCCCCTCAACGTTGAGGCCGAGAATGGTGTACACCGCTTTAGTGATAAAGCGCCCGTTCTCTTTGATTTTATAGTTAATGGCATCAAGCCAGACAATCGGGTAGACCGCTTCTTATTGCCGCTCACGCCAAGCCTGAAGCTCAGGCAATAGCTTATCAGTCACGGCATTGATGGTACTGTTCGATACATGAATACCGTACAACTCTTCGGTATGCATGCGGATATCTTGGTAACTGGTACCCAGCGAAAACAGCGCAAGGATTTTACGCTCCAGCTCATCAGTTAAATGCGTTTGATGCTTTTTCACTAATTGCGGTTCGAACGAGCCTGCTCGGTCGCGTGGTGTACTGAGTTCAAAGCTGCTAACGGGGCTTTTAACTGACTTTGATGTAGAGCCTTTCTTACGGTTGGGCTGCTTTTTATCCGCGAGGTGTTCATCAAACTCAGCTTGCATGGCTGCTTCAGTGAGCTGCTTGATGAGGGGTGTTAGGATACCGTCTTTGCCGGTGAGGTCTTTACCTTCACGCAAAGCTTGCAAGGCGGCATCCATATCGAATGTTGGTTT
>NZ_PXUD01000012.1:0-10758 GCF_003390965.1 Salinivibrio sp. HTSP | reverse complement strand
CCGGTGGAGTGGGATGTCCCGTTTTCACTGCTCTAATTCTGTTTCAGAGAGTGCAGGGAAGGGATGGACAAATTACCAAACAAATAGCTTAAAAATCGCGAGAATAATCGTCATCGCACCAAGCCCAATCCAACCTAAGATGCGTGTAACCGTGGGGTTTTGATTGATAGCAAAGTGTGGGAATAGGATTGCCCACATCGAAACAAATGGCACGACACCAAACGCTCTTTCTGTGTAAAAATTAGGGGTGGCAGCAAAAGGTGGAATAGTGAGGTGCCAAAAACAATAAATCGCCATGACGGCCATGCAAATGACCGCTTCCTTGAGTGAGGTTTTCTGAGAGTTGGTAAAGAGATAAAAACCAACCGTCACAATATAGAGCAAGGCGGCTATCACAGGTAAATGTCTCTTAGTTTTGCCGGGTGGAGGGGCCTCAACCGAGCCCCCTATCTTTTCTAGCTAGCACAGCTTGGTGAAGTAATGGCGCTATTGAGGATTTGTCGACCACGGGTGTCGCGAACCAAAATGGTATAGCTGATACCACTGTCTAACATACTGCGGATATCGTTATCCTCGCAATAACGACGCTTTAAGCCGGAAAAGAGCTGCCCCGGTGCTTTTTTGGCATTCTTCTCCAGAAGCGTCAGCTCGATGATGGCATCTTGCGCACGAGCGCGAACGAGCGAGTAGCCTTCAATATCCATCGGTAGTAACTGTGCAATCATATCGGCACGTTGGATTGCGGCTTCTGCGGCTTGATCATGCTGGGTGCTACTACAAGCAGTCAGTATTAGCCCAAGGCCAGTCATCATCAATACTTTTATTAATCGCATTAGGCTGGATCCTGAGGAAGCACTTTTTTGAAAGGTTTAACGGTCACGTCTGCATAGACGCCAGCAGCAACATAAGGGTCTTTGTCGGCCCATGCCTTTGCGGCTGATAGTGACTCAAACCAGGCAATAACGGTCGAGCCCGTAAACCCAGCTTCGCCTGGCTCGTCACTATCAACGGCAGGGTTTGGCCCGGCAATCATCAAGCGGTTTTCTTTTTCCAGTTGGTGTAAGCGCTCAAGGTGTGCGTCACGCGCTTGCTTGCGTAGCGGTAGACTGTTCTCGACGTCTTGCGAATAAATGAGATACCACATCGTTGTTGTCCTTGATAGATGTTTATAGCCACTAGGATACAGAGTCCAGATTTCTGAGTACAGTGTATTAGTGGGTATGAGAGCATTGGAGGGACCATTGGAGGGACAGGCACTTTAGTCGCTAATTGGCGAGAGCTTATTGGGACAGACACTAAAGTATCTAAAGTGTCTGTCCCACGATCTACCTAGTCGAAAATAGGTGGTACTTCTTCTTTTAATCTCTGATTCACTTCGTTCTTATCAAAGTGTTTTGCGTCCCAGTCCTGCATGTTAAAGAGGTCCAGGATCTCTCGCTCATCGTCGTTGAGTGGAGCGCGTCTTGAGAGTTTGAGTAGGTCTTTGTATCTGTCTATACCGCCGCAGTCTTCGGGTGGGCAGGCGCCATTACCTGCCGTGACTTTAGGCTGCGTGCAATTGCGGGTATTTAGTTTCTCAAGGGTGATGGTGTGGCGCCAGTCATCGCCAAAATCATACACATATGCGATGGTGTCTCCGGGGTCTTGCAGTACTGCCCCAATGGGTAAATACGCCGCTTGGGTATCGGATTCATCGTCAAGGTCAATATGACCAAAGGGTGTGATGAACATGGCAAGGTGTTGGTGCTCCCAACCCATAATAGCCTGAATGCAATCGTGTAGCGCGATAAAAGGTAAGGCGTTTGAAATGGTAAAACGGCGCCATATTTTGGGACGGCTATTATCGAGCTCAATGTGCAGTACGATGCCTTGGGGACGTTCTATTTCCTGCGGGCCGTGCGCCATCGGGTGATACTCCGCTTGCTGTTGTATACTCAGCTCTGTGAGCTGGTCGAAAAGCGGAAAGGTTTTTCTCATGCGATCAGGTGCTTGCAACGCATACGCTGCGGCAAATATAAATAGGTTGCTCGGTGAGAACGGTGTGATTTCTTGTTTGCTGTAATGCGTGATCAGCCCACTCAACGCGAGTGCTTTGATATAGGGTTCAGGGTGTTCGAGATAATAGCGGTTCCGGACTTTGCGTATGGTCTCCAGGGCTGGGTCGATCGATTCAGCGATCGTCCATGTCTCTATCAATGGGATATTGACTAACAGTTTGCTGGATAGATGTCCTCGTGCTATCACATCCGGATGTTCACCTGGGAAATTGCACGTGGAGGCAAGGTTATCTAATGAGAACGGTTGCGGCTCGGTCCATTGTGACGGGAAAAGCGCAAGCATATGTAGCGTGTCAGGCTCGAAGGCCTCATGCTGTTCGTCTAGGGCCCAACAAAGTATGTGTCGCAAGATACCAGGGTCGCATTGAATAGCTTCAACTGTGCTGTCCATTTCTGCGGTCATTTTTTTATATTGTACGGTGTCGACGGGATTGGCATCAAAGTAGCTATCCACTAAACCGAAACCTAAGCGGAAGACGCCCCCGAAAACATGCGCATGTTTAGTTGTTGGGTTGATGAGTAGCCCATTAAATAGTATGGCGTGGTTGCCGTCTGGATAGGACAGACAAAGCTCAGTCACCTGATGTTTTTCGGTTTGTTTGCCGTATTGCATGGCTGATTTTTGCCACGCTGGTAGGTGATTTTTTACGCTATCGTGACCAAAGCGCTGGATCAGGGTTAGGTATTGACGCTGACCAAGGGACTCCCATCTTTTTGCTGGAAGGCTACTGAGTACACTCGCTGCGGTGTTGGCGATCTTAGGATCGGCATTGAGGCTCAAAAGCAAAAGCGCATCAATTGACCAAGGTTGATGGCTTATCATCGTGAGAAGCCCTTGAACTTCCTGTTCGGTGAAAAAGATAAGCTCACCGCCCACAAACTGACAAAAAGCAAGCCCAGTGTCTACGCCGAATTTATTGAGATCGGCGATGAGATGCTCGGTAACCTTTTCAGGGTCTTGTGCCAATTGTTCTTGTTGCTCAGTGATCGGCTGCTGACTGCGCTCACGCACTTTCATAATGATCGCATCGTCGACATGCAGCTTATGGTGTTTCATGCATCTGATGATTTCTCTGGTAAGCACCAAGTTAATTTGAGCATCGTCTAGCTCAAGCGCGTTAGTGAGGATTTCATTCGCGATATTGATGATTTCAGAGACGTCATTACTACGCGAGTAAATACGTAGGTCATTGGCCATTTGTGAAAAGTAATCGACAAAAAGCCCCTCTTGGCGTTCGTCGAATGTCTTTGATCGTGATAGACCAATCGGTAGCGCGGCAATAAACGACTCTGGTGAACCGTTTATTAGCTGGTGTTGTTCTCGGCTGATGTCGGTAATGGGCATGTTGTGCTGGATAGCCTCAAGGAGCGCTTGCGCAGAAGGTGGCAGTTCCATATTCTTGGCCTAGGTTGAGATTAATTAATTGTTTAAGCGTACAAAAAATCACTCTGAAACACGACTGTCTTTTGTTGGGACAGACACGGTACGTCTGATATGTCTGGTATCGATTGAACCGTGCTATCTGGGACAATTATCAGCATTACTAATGTGCCTGTCCCAACAAGATCTAAAATCAAACCTGAATGTCTCTTTACCTTCCTGTTACTGGAAGGCTTATTCTTCTGGAAAAACGGTCAGGAGATAATATGGGATGCTGTAATCAATCCCCGGAAGGTGGAGCAAAAGGGCTAAAGCCGCTCTTAAAAGCGATGGGTGTGTTGTTTGTATTGATAATGATGCTGGCTTATTGGATTGGATGAGGCCTTAGCGAGCTTATTTGGTGTTTACGTTATTGGGATGCACTTAACGACAAGCCGGACCGACTCTAGAGCATGATGCCGGTCATGCGCTGTAGACCGAGTGTCGGCAATACCCCCTGAACACTCGATAGTGAACCTACGATATTCCCGCCTTCTAAGTGAGAGCATGTACTTAACCAGGTTTCACGCGAGATGTTCAGCTGTGTGAGTAGGTGTGGTCTCGGGAGTGAATTAGCGTTCTGACCCTGATAGCACGTCCATTCTACCAGAGCTAAATAATCCATAAGGCGAAAAGGAATACCGTCGGGCATCGACTTTCTTGGGTTGCCAACGAAGGGAAATAAGCCGGCTGGTGTCGCTTTATTTTGCTTGAGTGATTCAACGCGCTTTTTAATCGATGTGTAATTGGCATGCGCAGGCTGTTTGGTAATACCCGCTCGCACTGGGTTCAAATCGACATAGGCCATCGCCGCAGCGAGAGCTTTTTCATCTAATAAAGCTTGGCTTTTAAAGCGTCCCTCCCAAAAGTGCCCTGAGCATTTATCCTCCCGGTTCGCTTGCGTCGAAATATATTGATTGAGCAGCTTCATAAACCAGCTGACAGACATTAAACGTTCGCGCCAGCTCTCAATGATGCGAAGACACGCTTTTCGCTCTGAGTGAGAGAGCGATTCACCCTGATAAAAACGTTGGATAAGCGCAGGCGCTTGATGAAAGGCTAGCCAGCGTTCAATAACCTCGATGTTGGTCAAAGACTGAGCCGCGTTTGCGTTGATATGCAAAACAACGTGATAGTGATTGCTCATAATGGCATAAGCACAAATATCGATACAGAACGCTTTGGCTAATGCGAGTAAACGCGTTTCTATCCATGCGCGACGATGCTCATAACTTTTTTGCGACTGAGCATCATAGCCGCACAAATACGAGCGGCGTACACAGCGTGAGACGCAATGATAGTAGGGTGTGGCAGCCAAATTTATTTGCGATGCGCGAGCTTTGGTCATCGTCGGTCCCTCTTAGCATCTAGGTACGAGTAGAGATTACTGTATAAATGAACAGCCTTCATCTTTTCTAGATCGGGGTTTCGTGACAGTACAAGAAATACTGTAACTGTGAGATTAGTTAGTTACTAGAAGCGTCTGTCTCAATAAATAAAATAACGGGGACAGGCGGGCTATAGAGCAATAAACAACGGGAAGCTACCAGGACAAGTCACCAAAGGATGTTTGTCTCCGGCGATAACTAAAAGTGCCTGTCCTTGGAAAGTCCTTGGAAAGGAAACTCAGTAGGGACATGCGTAAAGGTGTCTGTCCCCACAGGAAATCATTGGAAAGGAAACCGATTAGGGATATGCGTAGCGGTGCCTGTCCTCGCAAGAAATTATGGAAATTAAAAGTGCCTGTCCCTGTAAAGAGAAGTTAGGCAGGAACGCCGCTATGAAAGCGGAATTGGCTGTCGGGCGCTTGGATCAACTCGGCTTCGCGCTCGCCGATGGCTTGAATGCGGTCGCGAATGTCTTCGCCGGCGATGGTTTCTGCGAGCGTCAGGTAATCTTGATAATGGCGTGCTTCCGAGCGCAGTAGCGAGATGTAGAACTTTTGTAGTTCATCATCGAGGTGTGGGGCGACTTTGGCAAAGCGCTCGCAGGAGCGTGCTTCAATGTAGGCGCCAATAATCAGTTTATCGACCAAGGTTGCCGGTTCGTGAGTACGTGCCGCGCGCATTAATCCTTTGGCGTAGCGACCTGCTTCTAACGGTTGATAGGGAATGCCGCGTGCGTCCATGATTTCAATCACTTGCTCAAAGTGATGAAACTCTTCTTTGATTAACCGGACCATTTTATCAATCAAGGCTTGGCCGTGGGCAAAACCCGCTTTGGGGGTTAAAGGTGCACTGAGACCGTTTTTGCGTCCGTGGAAGATCCCATCGCGAACGCCGCGATAGACAAAGTCCTCATAGGGTTTGGCCCATGCCAGCAGTTGCTCGCCACTCGCCGCGTCAACCGCATATTTACGGATCAACCACATCGCGGTTTGGCTGGCTTTTAATTCGCAGTTTGCGTGATCGCGCAAAAGAATCGATTGATTGTCAGGCTGAGTGGCCGCTTCAATCCAACTGTCGGGGGTTTGACAGTGCAGAAAACCATGAATAGGGGTGAGTAGGGTATTAATTTCTTGGCGTAGCATGCCGGAAACACTCTCAGACTGACAACAATGGCTGGGCATTATAAACAGATGGGATGCGAGCGCAAAGAGCTGGCAGCGCAGGAGGCGCTGCCAGGTGGGCGAATTCGGCCTACTTGTTCGATGCCCAAGGGGAACGGTATTGAATACCGAACTTGTCTAAACGCGGTAATTGCGCTTTGAGTCTGGCCAGATAATCGAGCCAGTCACGGCGCTCACTGTGGCTCCAAGCCGCTTCCGCAATGGCGGTAAGCCTTGGAAATACCATGTAATCGAGCCTGTCCTGATTGGTGATCAGCTCACTCCAAAGTGCACATTGTACGCCTAGCATATGCTCACGGGCGGGATCGTCACTGGCAAGACTTGCCAGCGGCTCATATTGGTAGGCTTTTTCTAATGGCGTGACGCCCGCCCAGTCGAGGCCAGGCTCGGTGGCAGCATAGTCTTGCACCATATCGAGATAGGTCGCCTGACCGGGGGTTAAAATCACATCAAAACCATGCTGCGCACAATGCAGTGCGGCGTCTTCGCTTTGCCATGAATAGATCACGGTATTCTTGCTCACTTTATCGCCGTGCTGAACTTCTTCCCAGCCAACCATACGTTTGCCCAAGGTGCGTAGCTTTTGCTCCGCATAGGTCAGTATCTGTCCCTGTAGCGAAGCGGTCGTTTCTCCTTTCATGCGTCTGTCCCGATAAATTTGGCTATCCGTCCATACCCCGTCAGGGACTTCATCGGCGCCAATATGGACCCATGAGGCGGGGAAAAGCTCGGCGACTTCACTTAATACCGTATCTAAAAATCGATACGTGCCATCGAGGGCTGGCGATAATACGTTATCGGTGTAGTGCTGCACGCTGCGGTAAGTCGAGCGGTCGTCGGCATCGTGTAGCCAATCAGGCAGCGCTTTGATGGCTGCGCGACAGTGGCCGGGAATATCAATTTCAGGAATGACGGTAATACCACGGGCTGCGGCGTATTCAATCACGTCACGTACTTCTTCTTGGCGATAATAGCCTTCGTGACGTTCTGCAATGTGACTGAACTGCGGAGCAAGACAGGTATTGGGGCCGCGTTGACTCCCATAGCGCGTCAATTCAGGCAGGGCTTTAATTTCCAGTCGCCAGCCTTCATCGTCGGTTAAATGCCAGTGAAAGGTATTGAACTTAAAATAGGCCAATTGGTTAATCAGTCGCTTTACCGTGTCGACTGAATGAAAATGGCGCGCGCAATCGAGCATCATCCCTCGGTAAGCAAAGCGTGGTGCATCGCTGATTTTTATTGCCGGTATTCGAAGCTGTGTATCTTGCTCTTGGCAAAGCTGTAATAGCGATGCGCAGCCGTGAATAAACCCGCGCTCAGAACGGGCTTGGATCACCACGCCTTGGTCGGTGACGGTGAGCTGGTAGGCCTCATCACGGTGTGCGATATCTCGAAGTGCAGAGTCGGGTAAAGGCCGTAAGATAATGGCATGATCGCCAGTGACCGCATCTTGGTGGCGTGGGTCGAGTGCAATATCAGCTTGCGGATACATGCGAACCCATTCGTTGCTTAGCCACTGCGCGGCGGGAAGGGCCTGTGAATCCACCGCGATTAACGGTGTTGTGGGTGAAAGCGTAAAGTACCCTGGCTGGTGGCGCACTGATTTGGGCACCGGAATAATGGCGTGCTCTGCGGGATGAACATCTGGAATCGTTGATCGTGTGGTATGAGTGTGTGCCAAGTTAATGGGAGTGAGCATCACTGAATATTGCTCGCCATTGGCATAGAGCAGTGCATCTTTAAAGCCCGCACAAAGGAACCGCAATGGCGGCGTGTGGGCATCAAACTCGATGTATAAGCTTTGATTGGCATCGAGAGTTTGATGCGCCGGTGTAATGACGCAATAGCTGCCAACTTGCTCAATACTGCCTTGTGACAGGGTATTGGGGTTGATGAAGCGATCAAACAGTACCGCAATGGACAGCGCTTCCAACGAACGGTCGGTGAGATTATGTAAGGTTAACCCCATTCGACTACGTGGCGGGGTATCATTGGGATACTCGTTGATCACACTAAGATCGAGGCGGTAAGTCATCACGCGTTCTCCTTGTTCGAGTGGCCGTTGCCAATCAGTGTTTGTGCACTGATGGCGAGCATAAACCAGCTTGCATGTGGCAACCACTGCTCGCCCCATCGCCAGTTTTGCGCCATATCATCGCAATATGGTGCGGGGTTGAATGCAACCTGTGTTTCATCCTCCATCCCTGCGGTAATGCCATTGCAGATCCCCCCTTTGGCATTAAAAAACCCCAAGTGCGGTAGGTAATCTGGGTTGTTGTGGCCATGTCCATCGAGCATACAGATATCAAATGGGTTTAAACCGAGGATCCAATTAAGCGCCCGTTGGCTAAAGGTGTGGAGGGCAGTATTCAGCGCATCGTCATGAATATGGCGCGTGGCATGACACGCAAAGGTCGCCAGTGAACCCAGGCGTGCATTCTCGCCTTGCCACCAATAGCCGGTTTCATTGTGGTGAGGAATAAAATGACGCACCTGTTTGATGCCATCGATGGGTTTGACGTACTGACGCGGATACGCAAATGGATTATCAGCGGTTTGTGTTAGGTTGAGCTCAAACTGGCAGGCGCGTTCCAATGCTGTTTGTGCGATAGCTTGGTGGTGAGGATCGGTCTCTATATCGAGATAGCGAACTAATGCTAAGCCGGGCAGACCGGCATCAGCGGCATGGTAAAACGGGCGGTCGCCATCAGCATTTGCTGACCAATAATACTGGCAAGTATCATCACTGCGCTGCCGTGCGACCAGCTTTTGCATCCAGCCTCGAGCCTCGCTCAAGAAGGGACAGTCACCGTTCGCACTAATGTGTCTGTCCCCAGAACCTAAAGGTGCCTGTCCCGTTAAATAAGCGTGACTGTCCCCGGTAGGTTGCTCCTCGGTAGATTGCCGAGTGGCGTGATGTAACTCGCATGCGGCGAGAAGGGCGCAGGTTTCGTCAGTGATGTTGGGCTTACCGTCATCGAGGTAACGATGGTTATGTTCAACCAAATGCCAGTAGCCGCGAATGGCGGCGTCTAAATAGCGTGTTTGTTGGTCAGGCTCGGCGCAAAGCGGGGCTCGGCTGGCGGCGGCAAGGGCAGCAATCGCCATGCCGCCGCCTTGCCGAAAACCGGCTTGGTAAGCCTCACGCATCACTCCATCTTGCGTCTCATAAGCGCAAAGGGTGCGGCGCTCCGGGTCTTTCGACCATTGATCAAACACCGTCATGTAAAAAAAGTCACTGGGGTGTTGGATACGGAGAAGAAAATCGGCGCCGTGTTTCGCTTCATCGGCTAAGCGCGTGCGCATAAATGCGGGGAGCGTGTCCGAGCTAAACTGGCTGACAAGATCGGCCAGCCCCCAAGCCAAAAGCGGGATTTGTTGCGGATTAAAGTAATTGGCATAGGAAAGGTGGCTCAGGTATTTGCTCACATCGCCAGAGGCATCGTACCAACCGCCGGACACATCCACGCGTTCATCAGAGCCAAATACCTTGGCGCGCTGATCCGCGTGTTCATAGATACCGCTACACCGCTGCGATTTAAAGTAATGGAGCAGATCGGAAAACGTGGTGTGAAACAGGC
The DNA here is from genome assembly GCF_003390965.1 of Salinivibrio sp. HTSP. NCBI lineage: Bacteria > Pseudomonadati > Pseudomonadota > Gammaproteobacteria > Vibrionales > Vibrionaceae > Salinivibrio > Salinivibrio sp. HTSP. The sequence continues at coordinate 1,131 of NZ_PXUD01000012.1, read as the reverse complement.
AATTATCCGTGATCTCAAACGGATGGGAATATAGCGGTGTGTCTGTTAATAGCACGAGTTGATAGCGTCCGCGATGTGCAAAGGCAGAAAAATCGAGCGTATAAGCCGTGCCCATCTGCCAGTTGCTTAACTGTGTGCCTTGGTGTAACTCAAACTGCGCCACCACGTTATCGAGTGGTACTGTGTCTGTCCCACGAACACGAAAAAAAGTGTCTGTCCCGGTACTTTTTCCGGTACTTTTTTTTGCATCTTCTGCGGCATCGTTAAAGTGTCTGTCCCCATCCCCAGAAGAGGAGGCAGTTTTATCGGCAGTGTTAAATGTGCCTGTCCCCTTAAGAGGGGGCAGAGAAATCAGTGCCACGGGGGTGCCGGTGAGGCGGTCGCTGTCACTGACGATCACCGCGTATTTGTCACCGTGTAACGAGTAGCCGATGTGATTGGTCAGCACTTGCATGATGGTATCCTTATTGGTCGCTATTGCTCGTACAAATAGCAGCGCACGTAGTGGTTGTCGGCGAGCTTGGTCACGCCGGGTAGCTGCTCGGTGCATTTAGCGGTGGCATGCGGGCAGCGGCCGGAAAAAGGGCAGCCGACGGAATCCGGTGTCCATAGGGGGATCTCACCCTTGTTGCCCTTTAGTTCCTCGTGAATGGATTTGCTCGGGTCGGGTACCGCTGAGACCAAAAGCTGGGTGTAAGGATGTTGAGGGCGATGAATAATCTCTTCAGTGTCGCCCCATTCGACCATATGGCCGACGTACATCACTGCTAAGTCTTCAGCAATGTAACGCGCGGTGGCGATATCATGGGTGATGTAGAGCAGCGACATTTGCTTCTCCACTTTCATCTCTTCCATCAGGTTAAGTACGCCGGCACGAATCGATACATCCAGCATCGAGGTCGGCTCGTCGGCGAGTACCACTTCCGCACCCACGGCGATGTTACGCGCCAGGTTTATCCTCTGACGTTGACCGCCCGACAGCTGATGGGGAAATTTTTCCGCCGTTTCTTTGGCCGGAGTGAGGCCTACTTGCTCGAGCAGTTCGAATACCCGTTCTTTCAATTGGGCTTTGTCGCGCTTGGCGACTTTTTTGTTTGCCCAGCGAAGCTGGCAAACCCGTCAGGTTGAAAG
>NZ_PXUD01000072.1:0-25409 GCF_003390965.1 Salinivibrio sp. HTSP | reverse complement strand
ACGCTTGCCCTGCGTGCCGTGTCGATGGAGGCGCATTATAGAGAAGCTGATCAGGTTGGCAAGTCCTTTTTAGGTGTTTTTTAGAAAAAAACTGTCACTCGCTGTTTTTTTGCTCGCTAGGGTGTAAAACTGGTATCAAACTCGCCGCTATTTAGCACTGTTAAAAGAGAAAAGAGGGATCTGTGATGGTAAAACAGCTGCGCGCCTATAAAGGCATGACGCCTCAGCTTGGCGAACGCGTCTATATTGATGAATCCAGTGTATTGGCTGGCGATATTACGCTAGGCGATGATGTGAGTATTTGGCCGTTGGTTGCGGCACGTGGTGACGTGAACCATATCCAGATTGGCGCACGGACCAATGTACAAGATGGCTCAGTCCTTCATGTCACCCATAAAAATGCCGAAAACCCACAAGGTTACCCGCTGATCATTGGCGAAGAAGTGACAATCGGCCACAAGGTCATGTTACACGGCTGCCGGATTGGCAACCGAGTCCTAGTCGGAATGGGGACGATTATTCTCGATGACGCTGTGATTGAAGATGAAGTGCTGATTGGCGCTGGCAGTTTAGTCCCGCCCGGAAAACGCTTAGAGAGCGGCTACCTGTATGTTGGCTCACCGGTCAAACAGGTTCGCCCCCTTACCGACAAAGAGCGTGCTTATTTTGCACGCTCAGCGCAAAACTATGTCGACACCAAAGACATCTACCGCTGCGAGCGCTAGATCACCAAGCTGCCATCGGGTTCAAACGCTTCTGATTCGATGGCCGCTTCCATTTGCTCTTCAATATCAAACCAAACCTGTTCAACGATCGTCTGCGCATTATCCGAGTCTACCGCACAGCCGGCGAGCGCAGATAAGGTGGTAAAGCGGGCAGCGCATGTTAACAACGCACCATTAAGTTGGCCGTAGAAACAAACACGCGCCTTTGCGGTATCGACCTGCGCTTCGTCCGCAGCCAGAATAAGGGATTGATTCATCGACTAAGTGCCTCTCTTAGCTGCTCGCGCACACGTTCGGTTTGTGGCCGACAGCCACGCCATATAGCAAAGCTTTCCGCCGCTTGTTCCACCAGCATGCCCAAGCCGTCTAAACATCGCCCTGCTCCTTGGCGTTGCGCCCATTGGTTGCTGGTTGTACAGCCAGCTTGATACACCATGTCATAGACAGTGGTCGCTGGACCAATCGCTCCTTGCGGGAGAGGGGGATGGCTTTGATGTAAGCTCGCCGAGGTCGCATTAATGATCACATCAACGGGCGCCGCCATGGGTTTATCCACGGCATGACTAGTGATCGGTCCGGCCTCACCAAATGCAGCGGCTAATTGCTGGGCTTTTTGCTCCGTGCGATTGACAATCATCAGCAATGCTGGCTCTTGCTCCAGTAAAGGAAGCAACACACCCCTTGCTGCACCGCCTGCTCCCACAACCATTATGCGCTTATCGCACAGTGCCACATGGTGGTAGTGTAAGTCAGTTACCAAACCTGCCCCGTCCGTATTATCACCCAGTAGGGAACCATCGCTTTGCTTAACCAGCGTATTCACGGCACCGGCGCGGCGGGCACGCTCTGTCAGTGTATCAGCCCATTCATACGCTTGCTGTTTAAAAGGTACGGTCACATTGGCGCCGCGCCCTCCTTGCGCAAAAAACGCCTGCATGGTGATCACAAAGCCTTCGAGCGGCGCCTCAATGGCTTGATAGTCGATGTCTTGTTGGGTTTGCGTCGCAAATGCGGCGTGGATCTGCGGCGACTTACTATGGCCAATCGGGTGGCCTACCACGCAATAACGTTCGGTCATCCGTTACCACTCCCTCGGTTTAAGGTAGTCGCGATAAAGTCTCGCTTCCGGCGCGTCTTCATCAGGTGACCAATTATATTCCCAGCGCGCCATCGGCGGCATCGACATCAGAATAGATTCGGTACGCCCACCACTTTGTAAGCCAAATAGCGTGCCTCTGTCATACACCAAGTTAAACTCGACATAGCGTCCGCGGCGATAAAGCTGAAAATCGCGTTCTCGCTCACCATAAGGCGTGGCTTTGCGGCGCTGCACTATCGGCAGGTAGGCATCGATAAAGCCTTTTCCAACCGCTTGGGTGTAGGCAAAGCACTGTTCGAATGGCCATTGGTTCAAATCATCAAAGAAAAGCCCGCCGACGCCACGGGTTTCATCACGGTGGGGCAGATAAAAATAGCGATCGCACCATGCTTTGTGATCAGCGTACACGCTATCACCAAAGGGCGCACATAAGGCTTTGGCGGTCTGATGCCAGTGCTGGCAGTCTTCCTCGAACGGATAGAAAGGTGTGAGGTCAAAGCCGCCGCCAAACCACCACACAGGATCTGCACCTTCTTTTTCGGCAATGAAAAACCGCACGTTTGCGTGCGAGGTCGGCACGTACGGGTTATGAGGATGGATCACTAACGACACCCCCATGGCCTCAAAACAGCGCCCAGCAAGCTCTGGACGGTGCGCGGTCGCCGAGGCAGGCATTTGATCGCCAAATACGTGCGAGAAGTTCACTCCCGCTTGCTCAAATACTTGGCCTTGACGCAGGACGCGACTGCGGCCACCGCCCCCTTTCTCACGCTCCCACGCATCTTCAATAAAACGCGCTTGACCATCTTGTTGCGCAAGCTGTTGGCAAATATCATCTTGAAGTTGGAGGAAAAAAGCCTTCACGGCTTGCTTATCAATTGTCGACTGACCGTGTGCCACGCTCACATCCTTTGTTACTGAGACTATGTGCGTACTTTACCTGATCCACGCACTGGGATCTTGACGGAATTTCATCCCTCACCGCTGACGCAAACGTTTTCCTTACGATGAAATCTGGGTATAATTCGCGCCACGCTCAGCTTAACCTATTCACGCTTGTCATCAAGAAGGACGTATTATGACTGTCGGTATCATCATGGGCTCGCAATCCGATTGGCCTACCATGACACATGCAGCGGCTATGTTGGATCACTTTGCCATCCCTTACGAAACCCGTATTGTCTCCGCCCATCGCACGCCACAGTTACTGGCCGACTACGCCCAACAAGCGGCCGAGCGCGGGATAAAAGTGATTATTGCCGGCGCCGGTGGTGCCGCCCATTTGCCTGGGATGACCGCCGCACACACCAGCCTGCCGGTGCTCGGCGTGCCGGTCCAGTCAAAAGCGTTAAAGGGCATGGACTCATTGCTCTCTATTGCTCAAATGCCTAAAGGCGTGGCAGTGGGTACGCTCGCCATTGGTGACGCAGGCGCCGCGAATGCAGGCCTCCTTGCAGCACAAATTCTCGCCACGGCCGACCCTGATTTGATGACAAAAGTGGATGCGTTTCGCCAAGTGCAAACTGAGGCTGTTCTCGCTCAACCCAACCCACAAGGGTAAAACCATGAATATTCTGGTGTTAGGCGCGGGACAACTGGCCCGGATGATGGCCTTGGCCGGCGCGCCGCTCAATCTTATCGTCAGCGCCTATGATGTGCGTAGTGGCGACATTATTCACCCACTGACGCTGCAACCACTGGGGCACGGCCTCAATACGGCCATCGCCGGCGCAGATATTATCACCGCGGAATTTGAGCATATCCCCGCCGATATTTTGCATCACTGTGAGCAAAGCGGGAAATTACGCCCCAGCGCCCAGGCAATTCTAACCGGTGGCGATCGCCAAATTGAGAAAGCCCTACTGATGCAAGCAGGTGTGGCGAATACGCCGTACCGTGTGGTGTATACACAGGCGGATTTAGAAAAGGCAGTCGACGCACTGGGCGCGCCCTTGGTCCTCAAAAGTACCTTGGATGGTTATGACGGCAAAGGACAGTGGCGCTATCGTGACGGCGATGATCTTCACGCATTATGGGCCGAGCTCGACGCCTTTCTCACCGCGCCCGAACAGCGCGATGGGCAAGCCATCATTGCCGAAGCTATGATCCCCTTTGACCGAGAAGTGTCACTGATTGGTGTGCGTGGCGCGAATGGTGAATTTGCCAGCTATAGCCTGACCCAAAACCACCATCATGATGGGATACTCACCTTGTCTGTGGTGCGCCCGGATGAGGATGCCTTGCAAACACAAGCAGCGGATATGTTGGAAAAGATTGCCAGCGCGCTGAACTATGTGGGTGTGCTCGCGGTGGAATTCTTTGATGTGGACGGCAGCTTGCTGGTGAACGAGATAGCACCTCGGGTGCACAACTCCGGTCACTGGACACAGCAAGGCAGCGCATGTTGCCAGTTTGAAAACCACCTGCGTGCAGTCGGCGGCTTACCCCTCGGCCCGACCGAGTTAATCCAGCCAACGGCGATGATTAATGTCTTAGGCCAAGGCAGTGTTCCGCTTGCGACCTATCGTGATGCCCATGTGCATTGGTATAACAAAACGCCTCGTCCGGGGCGCAAAGTGGGCCATATCAATGTCACGGCCACATCGAACGCGGCGCTTGCCACCAAGTTAGCCAGCCTCGCCAGCTACCTCCCCGACGATGCTTTTCACGGTTTAAAATCGGCTGCCTTGGCTCTCGCCGCGCAAACCGATTAATCCTCGCTCTCCGATTCTGCAGCCGGTTCACCTTGAATCGCGCTGCAGGGTTTATCAGCACATTGATGCACAATTTTTCCGCCTTTCTTACGCTCCACCAGCAGCGCAAAGCCACATTGTTCGCAGGTGCCGGCTATCGGTTGTGCGTTTACCGCAAAATGACACTTAGGGTATTGGTCACAGGCAAAAAAGCGCTTACCGTAACGCGAGGTGCGCTCCACCAGCTCACCTTTGTGGCAAGCTGGGCAGGTTAGGGTGGTATGATCGGGTTCGTCCGGTTTTTCGATATGCGTACATTGCGGGAACTGATCGCAGCCAATAAACATACCGAATCGACCTTGGCGTAACACCAATTCTCCCTGATGACACGCCGGGCAAGCCACGCCAAGCGCTTTCACTACATGGCCATCGCCATGATGTAACGCCTTGGTATAGTGGCAGTCTGGGTAGGCCGTACAGGCCAAAAACGGGCCTCGTTTGCCCGATTTAAACGCAAGAGCGCTGCCACATTCCGGGCAGCGCTCCTGGGTGTTCGGGGTGTTTTCTTTACTCATTCACACCTTTCACTGTTGTTGAGAAGCGTTAGTGCACGTATCCCTCTTGTGCGTCATACAGCATGTCTTCCATCTGTGTATACGCACGCTCGTTACCGGGCACGTTAAACAGCACCATCAAAATCACCCATTTTAGGTCATCAAGACCAAATTCTTGGGTCTCGAGTTCCATCACCCGATCGATCACCATTTCACGCGTTTCCGGTGACAGCACCCCAGCCTGCTCTAAGAATAAGAGGAAGCCTCGGCTTTCTTGGTCGATAAAGCGTGTTTCTTGCTCGGTATAGATTCGAATCGAGCTTTGGGCACTGCCTGATAGGTAAGGCTGTTTATCCGCATATTGCAACTGTGCCAGCTTTTCAAGCCAGTTCAGGGCTTTATATATATCGTCTTGATGAAAACCCGCGCGGGACAATTCATCTGCTAACTCGTCCTGATCGATCATCACTTCCACATCGCTATGGATGTAGGTTTCGAACAGGTACATAAGAATGTCCATCATGGCTAGCCCCTCCTCGTTCTGACATAGCCACCGGGTACTGCTGCTACAAGCCCCTGGAGTTCTAAGTCTAACAACTGCATCATGATTTCGTGAACCGGTTGGTTGCAGCGCTCAGCCAGTACGTCGACACACGTCGCGTTAGTCCCTACGTTAGCCAACAGCGCAGAAAATGGCAATCCTTCGTGCGTATCTAACTTGGGTGCATCACTAAATAATTCATGTTGCTGACTCACAGCAAACTGCACCAAGCTATCCACATCACTTATAATATCATCAACACAGTCAACTAACACCGCACCTTGTTTGATCAATTGGTGGCAACCGCGCGATTGGACTTGGTCAATGGGACCGGGAATCGCAAATACACTCCGGTTTTGCTCTAGCGCATAACGCGCCGTGATCAGTGACCCACTTTGCGGTGCGGCCTCGACCACCAATACACCCGCCGACAACCCACTGATCAGTCGATTGCGGCGCGGAAAGTGTTCGGCCCTTGGCGGCGCGTCTGGCCAAAACTCGGAAACCAGTGCCCCTTGCGCTTCAATTCGCTTGGCCAATGCGCGATGTCGCGCGGGATACACATTGGCAAGTCCGCTTCCCAACACCGCCAAAGTCTTACCGCCGCCTTCGAGTGCGCCTTTGTGTGCCCGGCCATCAATGCCGAGCGCAAGCCCACTGGTAATCGCAACACCATGCTCAACCAGTTGTTTAGCAAATTGATACGCTGTCTCTAAACCTTGTGGGGTCGCGTGACGGCTGCCCACCATCGCCAATTGGGGCATCGCCAAGCAAGAGAGATCCCCTTGCACATACAAGATCAAAGGTGGCCGTGAGATTTCTCTGAGTAGTGCCGGGTAGGCAGGATGATCAAAGCCAATAAGGTGGCAATTATCTTGCCTCGCCCACTCAAGGCTGCGTTCAATCATGGCATGGTTGGGGTGGGTGATCGCCTGACATTGCTCAGCGGTTAAGCCAACCGCGGCAAGCTCATAATACGTTTGGTCACATAACGCATCGATGGGCACTTTGGCCAACAGCGCGCGCCGTTGCGAGACGCGCAACCGCGGCACTTGGGTCAGCGTCAACCATCCTCGCAGCGATTTATCGTCCATAGGCCGGTTGAGGAGAAGGCGGCACCGCATGCATGCCGGCTTTGATAGGCTGACGCGCTTGGGTGATCACCGCCAAACTAACCCAGGAATAGGCCCGAACCACCATTGTTTGTCCCACTGTCACATCAGGCATGGGTGTGATGGCCTGTGTCGTGCTTTCGTTCGCGTTTTGATAGCGATACTCACCGGGGCCATTTAATACGTTGGCGCCAGCTTCAGTGACAGTAAACATTTGCCCGGCGGTTACGCCATCTTTGGCGCCTTTATCGAGCACCACAAGCTGGCCATTCGCCACATACTCACTGCCATAGAGGTGCCCTAATAACGTGGCGTCGATTTGCGCCGCTTGGGGCCAAAACCGAGGAGACGTTTTCTCAGGCAAAGGTAACAAGACATCATTGGGGCGCACTTCCTGCACCACGCGTGTGAGTGTCAGCACACTGCGCCCTTGGCTTTGCGCACGGATACGCCCATCAGCCACATGTTTTAAGCTCACCATAGCGGTAGGTTCGGCGCCAGCGCCTGACTTTTCGGCGCGCGAGAAAGTTTTCTCAACCCGAAAAACCTGCCAGTCTTTAGCATTCAGCGCGGCATCCACATATAGGGTATCGTGTAGGGAAAGATATTGACGTCCATCGGTAGAGCCAAGTACGCGAGGCAAGGCGACCAAGCGCGCTTTTTCGACCAACATGTCCTGTCGTAAATAGGGAAGCAGCCTCGAATCAACGCTGGTGAGTGCCGGTGTATCGGACACCTTTCCGTGCGGCGCGACCGCCTCTTGGGGCTGATAGCTGACGGTAGGTTTTCCTGCTTGCCATGTGAGCGTCAGCACATCACCGGGGTAAATAAGATTGGGATCCTTTATACCCGGATTCGCGTACCATACCTTGGGCCACTGCCAAGGGTTATCAAAAAAGGTGGCGGCGATGTCCCACAAGGTATCTCCCCGCTCAACCACATAACGCTGACTCTCGGCAGGACCGGCTGCCAGTATTGGTAGCGCGACAACCAATAACCCAGCAGCGGCCAGATTGAATAGCTTTCTTGTCATCAATGTCTTCCTCACCCGACGAATGATGCTGATGCTGTCAATTGGCTGGTAAAATGTCTAGAATTAACCCAATTACCCCGTGCCGCTTTCGGCACAGTTCAATTTTTATGAGACGTTATGGCTTTACTGAACGTATTAACATTCCCAGATGAGCGCCTTCGCACCGTGGCTAAGCCAGTGGATGCTGTCACGCCTGAGATCCAAAAAATGGCTGATGACATGGTTGAAACCATGTACGCCCAAGACGGTATTGGTCTCGCGGCCACGCAAGTAGATTTTCACCAACGCATGGTGGTGATTGATGTGTCTGACACCCGTGATCAACCCATGGTGCTTATCAACCCCGAAATCATCGAAAAGCGTGGTGAAGATGGTATTGAAGAAGGGTGCTTATCTGTGCCCAGCGCACGTGCATTGGTCCCTCGTGCGGCCGAAGTGACAGTAAAAGCGCTGGATCGCGATGGTAACCCTATTCAGTTTGATGCCGACGACCTACTCGCGATTTGTGTTCAGCATGAGCTTGACCATCTAGAAGGTAAGCTTTTTGTTGATTATCTTTCGCCACTGAAGCGACAACGCATCAAGCAGAAGATGGAAAAAATCAAACGCGCTAACCAAAAAGCAAGTTGAGGTCACTTTGAGCACACCGCTGCGTATAGTATTTGCGGGCACGCCGGATTTTGCCGCGCGCCATTTGCAAGCCCTGCTCGACAGTGAGCATGAGGTGATTGCGGCTTATAGCCGTGAAGATAAACCCGCTGGCCGAGGAAAAAAGCTTACCGCCAGCCCGGTGAAACAGCTCGCCCTTGAGCATGACTTACCCGTCTACCAACCCCGCACCTTGCGTGATGAACAAGCGCAAGCCGAGCTGGCTGCCTTGAATGCTGATGTGATGGTGGTGGTCGCTTACGGGCTTATTCTCCCCAAAGCGGTCTTGGATACACCTCGATTAGGCTGTGTGAATGTCCATGGCTCCATCCTGCCTCGCTGGCGTGGCGCGGCCCCTATCGAGCGAGCCGTATGGGCCGGCGACAATGAGACCGGCGTCACCATCATGCAGATGGATGAGGGGCTCGATACCGGCGACATGCTCAAAATTGCCACCTTACCCATTAATGAGAAAGAGACCAGTGGCAGCCTGTATCAGCGACTTGCAGAGCTGGGGCCGCAGGCATTGATAGACTGCCTTAATGACATGGCTAACGGCATTATTCTTGCCGAGCCACAAAACGATGCCAAAGCCAACTACGCTGAAAAGCTGAGTAAGCAAGAAGCGCAGATCGATTGGCAGCGAGATGCCGCCTTTATCGAACGTTGTGTGCGCGCATTTAACCCACGTCCGATCAGCTACTTCACCTTAGGAGAGCAAAACATCAAGGTATGGGACGCTAACGCACTGGATATCGACGTGGACGCAGCACCAGGCACAGTGATCAACACTGACAAACACGGCATTCAGGTCGCGACCGGAAAAGGCGTGATCCAGCTAACCCAACTTCAGCCACCAGGCAAAAAAGCCATGCAAGCACATGAGCTGCTGAATGCTCGCCGTGAATGGTTTGAAACGGGTACCCAACTGTAGGTTAATCGTGCCCTGCATGACGATAAGGCCAGTACGCTGGCCTTTTTTTATCTGGCTAACATCATCGTTTGATGCCAATTTGACCTTTGCATAGGTAAACATATGAATGTAAGAGCCGCGGCTGCCCGCGTTCTGTATCACGTGGTCGATCAGGGCCAATCACTGTCACAGCAGCTTCCTCTTGCTCAACAGCAAATCGCGCCACGCGACGCCGCCTTGTTGCAAGAGATGTGTTACGGCACTTTACGCTGGCTGCCGCGCTTAGAGTATATCGTGCAAGCCCTGATGGACAAGCCACTGAAAGGCAAGCAACGTGTTTTCCATCACTTGCTGCTGGTCGGGCTGTATCAGATTAGCTACATGCGGATCCCTGCCCATGCAGCGGTGGCTGAAACTGTCAACGCCACCAAGCCACTGAAACGCCCGCAACTACGTGGGTTGATCAATGCCATCTTACGTAATTATCAACGCGATAAAGATGCGCTAGACCAAGCGAGTCAAGCACACGAGGCCGGGCTTTATTGTCACCCCAGCTGGTTACTCAAACGCCTTCAGGCCGCCTACCCCTCCAATTGGCAAGACATTGTGGCGGCAAATCATCAAAAGGCGCCGATGTGGCTGCGTGTCAATCGCCAGTACCATTCACGAGAAAGCTACCACGCCGAGCTGCAACAAGCCGGTATTGGTGCCAGTACTCACCCAGATGCGATGGATGCGCTGAAGCTCGACGCGCCGTGTGATGTGTCTCGCCTACCCGGCTTTGACCAGGGCTGGGTGTCGGTACAAGATGCCGCCGCGCAGCTGGCTGTCGATTATCTCCAACCCGCGTCTGAAGAACATATTCTCGACTGCTGTGCCGCGCCAGGCGGAAAAACCTGTCATATTCTTGAGCATCAGCCTGATGCCATGGTGACGGCCATAGATGCCGATGAAAACCGCTTGTCGCGGATCAAAGAGAACCTGTCACGGTTGGGCCTTAATGCTGAAGTGAAACACGCGGATGCCCGCGAGCCGAGCGCTTGGCATCAAGGGCCGACATTTGATCGTATTTTGCTGGATGCCCCTTGCTCTGCCACCGGCGTGATCCGACGTCATCCCGACATAAAGTGGCTGCGTCGTGACAGTGATATTCACGCCTTGGTCACGTTACAGGCAGAGATTTTAGACGCAATGTGGCAGCAATTGGCACCAGGCGGTACGCTGGTTTACGCCACTTGCTCAGTGTTACCGGATGAAAACCGCGAGCAAATCCGTGCCTTTTTAGCCCGTGAGCCTTCCGCGATACTGCGCACCGGCACGCAAACGCAGCCTGGTCGCCAGATTTTGCCAGGCGAAGACGACATGGACGGTTTCTATTACGCATGCCTAGAAAAGCCTTTATGCGACTAGGCAGGGAGTGACAGTAGCATGAAAATCATCATCTTGGGTGCAGGCCAAGTCGGCGGCACCTTGGCAGAAAACCTAGTGGGGGAAAACAACGATATCACTATTGTTGACCGCGCCCCGGAACGACTGCGTGAGCTGCAAGACAAGTATGACTTACGCGTGGTGCAAGGGTTTGCCAGCCATCCGACCACGTTGCAAGAGGCGGGGGCTCAAGATGCGGATATGCTGGTCGCGGTGACCAACTCAGACGAGACCAATATGATCGCCTGCCAGGTCGCGTATACCCGATTTAATACCCCCAACCGTGTTGCCCGGATCCGCAGCCCTGAATACTTAGCGGTGAAAGAGCAACTGTTTAACAGTGATGCGTGTCCGGTTGACCACCTTATCGCCCCTGAAGAGTTGGTGACTCGTTATATTCGTCGTCTGATTGAATATCCAGGTGCCTTACAGGTGGTCAGTTTTGCTGACAAAAAGGTCGGTCTGGTTGCGGTTAAAGCGTATTACGGTGGTCCTTTAGTCGGAAAGGCCTTGTCGGCGCTGCGTGAACATATGCCGCATGTGGATACACGTGTCGCCGCTATTTTCCGTCGTGATCGCCCGATTCGCCCGCAAGGTACCACCATCATTGAAGCCGATGACGAAGTATTTTTCGTCGCCGCGAGTAACCATATTCGCTCGGTGATGAGTGAGTTGCAGCGCCTTGAAAAGCCCTACAAACGCATCATGATTGTTGGTGGTGGTAATATCGGGGCAGGCCTCGCGATGGCGTTGGAGCGTCAATACAGTGTGAAGTTGATTGAACGTAACCCGACCCGCGCCGAGCACCTTTCTGAGTTACTGGAAGAAACCACGGTCTTTTGTGGTGACGCCTCCGACCAAGAGCTGCTCAGTGAAGAGCACATTGATCAGATTGATGTATTTATCGCGGTCACCAACGAAGATGAAGCCAACATTATGTCGGCGATGTTGGCGAAACGCCTTGGCGCCAAAAAAGTCATGGTGCTTATCCAGCGCGGCGCTTATGTGGATTTGGTGCAAGGCGGGGTAATTGATATTGCCATCTCCCCTCAACAGGCGACGATATCTGCGCTGCTCACCCATGTTCGCCGCGCCGACATTGTTAATGTCTCGTCACTACGACGCGGTGCCGCCGAGGCCATCGAGGCAATCGCCCATGGGGATGCATCCACCTCGAAAGTGGTCGGGCGCGCCATCGGCGAGATCAAACTGCCACCAGGTACCACGATCGGTGCCGTGGTACGCGGCGATGAAGTGTTAATTGCGCACGACAAAACCGTGATCCAGCAAGACGACCATGTGGTGTTGTTCTTGGTGAACAAAAAATACATTCCTGACGTTGAGCGCCTGTTCCAGCCCAGTCCTTTCTTCCTTTAATCCTATCCTGCAGGCGTTGTTGCCTGCAGGCTCACGCTTTTTCGCTGTCTACTGCCGTTCCAATCACTTTGGGTATACACTAATAAAAGCTCTCTTGGTATCGACAACGCAGAAAGGAACGCCATGTCGGACGATCAATTTCAGCAATCTACCAGCTTCCTCAAAAAAGCGGTGCCTTTGATGATGAAATATAAGGTGCCGACCACACCCACCAACTATGCCTTGTGGTACACCTATGTCGCCAATACCGACGCCAAACTTAACGCGGATGTCGATGCCACGGTGGATGAGCACGGTACCTGCAGCCCGCTGCAAAGCGATATGCTCTACCAAAAACACATGGCCGATAAACATAGTCGAGACATCAATGCATTAAAGCAAAGCTTAGAATCGATGATGACCGAAATGACTCACTCGATGTCAGATACGATCCAAGATACTGACGCTTTTCATTCGGTGCTCGATAACACCTTTGAACAGCTGTCACGGGTCGAAAACGAAGGGCTATCCATTGATGAGACCATTGCTGTGGTACGCAACGTGGTCAAAGACTCGCAAGCACTGACCCAGTCGACCCGCTACTTTAAGCACCAGCTTAATGATGCGCAGCAAGAGATTGCGCAATTGAAGCAAAACTTGGCAGAGATGACAGAACAAGCCACCCATGATGGCTTAACCGGTTTGCTTAACCGTGCAGCCTTTGAGCGCGAGCTCACCGCCTACATTGATAGCCCACAAACCTGGCCGTTTTGCTTGATACTCATTGATCTCGACCACTTCAAAAAGCTCAATGATACTTATGGTCATGTGCTCGGCGATATCGCATTAAAGCAGGTCGCTAAGCGGATCCTCGATTACTGTCGGGATGGCGTACAAGCCTTTCGCTATGGGGGCGAAGAGTTTGCGTTATTGGTACCACAAAAAAAGTTGAGTACCGCCAAACGCACCGCCGAAACATTGCGCGCCGCGATTGATCGCATGGTGATCAAAGACCGACGTCGCGGCCGAACCTTGGATCATATTACCGTCTCCATTGGCGTCGCAGAATATGATGAAGAGAAAACGGAGTCGAGTGCCGATCTGATTTACCGTGCCGATCAGCACTTGTATCAAGCTAAAAACTTAGGCCGTAATCGCGTGATGCCGATTAATTAATCACCACCTGAGCGGAAATTGATCCTGGCTAAGTTTCACTTCAGTGTGGTCGGGCAAAATGGCATTTTTTACGTGCCACACTAAGGATGCCCATATGCAATGCCACCGTATCAATGAGCTGCTCGACCTACTCAATCAATCTTGGCAAAAAACCCCTGACTGTTCTCTGATGCAAGTGCTCATCCAGATCGCTGATGAAGCGGGTCATGGTCAGGATATCACCACGTTATCAGACGATACCTTGATCTATCAGCTTAAGATGCGACTAGAAGACACTGATGCCCCCATTCCTGGGCTAGCCAAAGATTGTGAAGACGATTTTAAAGCCGCGATTTTGCGCGCGCGCGGGATCCCGCCTCAGCAATCGTCGTGAAAGCAGTCTGGCTAATCGTCTGTTATAGCTAGATTTCATTGAGTTTGTGGCTATGTTGCAAACTATGACTCTGGTAGCGTATTCAAGGAATTCGCTGCGCTACAATTACAGGCAACAATGATAATCAGGGCCTGGCAATGCACCATGGACCCATACCCCAAGGAAAGCCAATGTCATGAGCGATAAAAAAATCAACGTCAAAGACGTGACTGCAAAAGAGTACAACCCCAAAACTCACAAAGGGGCTGACGACCGATTCAATCCGAGCAATCGTATTTATGTGCGTGCGGTAAAAGGCTATTACCAGCGTATGCGACGCTATATGGGCTGGTTTTTCATGCTGGTGTTCCTCGCCATTCCATGGCTCCCATACCAAGGACGCCAAGCCATCTTACTCGATATCGGTAATCAGAAGTTTACCTTTTTTGGCACCACACTCTGGCCACAAGACCTTACCTTGCTGGCTGCCTTGTTGATGCTCGCGGCATTTGGCCTTTTCTTCATCACCACCTTTCTTGGCCGCGTGTGGTGTGGGTACTTATGCCCGCAAACGGTGTGGACCTTTTTGTTTATTTGGTTTGAAGAAAAACTCGAAGGCGCGGCCAATAAACGCCGCAAGCAGGACTCGTTAAAACTGACGCCTGAGCTAGCCGCGCGCAAAACCGCTAAGCATGCAGCGTGGTGGGCGATCTCCTTGGTGACTGGGATGACCTTCGTCGGCTACTTTGTGCCGATGCGCGAGTTAGCCATCGATTTAGTCACCTTTGATACCAGCTTCTGGGTCGGTTTTTGGGTGATCTTCTTTGCCGCTTGTACCTATGGTAACGCCGGCTGGATGCGCTCGATTATGTGTATCCACATGTGCCCTTACGCGCGCTTCCAGTCAGCCATGTTCGACAAAGACACCTTCATTGTCGGGTATGATGCCAAGCGCGGTGAAAAACGCGGCCCACGTCCTCGTAAAAAAGATCCGAAAGAGTTGGGGCTCGGTGACTGCATTGACTGTAATTTATGTGTGCAAGTCTGCCCAACAGGCATCGATATTCGTGATGGCTTACAATACGAATGTATCAACTGTGGTGCCTGTATCGATGCCTGCGATGAAACCATGGATCGCATGGGCTATGAGCGTGGACTGATTAGCTACACCACCGAGCACAAACTAGAAGGCAAGAAAACGGCCGTGATGCGACCTAAGCTCCTTGGCTACGGGGTTGTCATGACTATCGTGACTGCCATGTTTATCTATTTGGCGATGTCAGTGATGCCCATGGAGCTGGATGTGATTCGTGACCGTAACCAGCTTTATCGCATCAACAACCAAGGATTAGTCGAAAACACCTATACCCTAAAAATCCTCAATAAAACCCAATCGGATGAGATCTATCAGCTGTCAGTGAATGGGCTAAACGATGTGGAATGGCATGGCCCGCAGACGGTCAATGTCCAAGCCGGAGAAGTGTTCTCATTACCCATCAGCCTCGCGGTTGATACCTACGAGATGGAACAGCGTATCGCTGACATCACTTTTGTGATGGAACGCGAATCGGGTGAGGAGCAAAAAGTGGTCACGGCGGAGAGTCGGTTTATCACTGACCTTTAATCGCCACACCGTATGCAGACGAAAAGGGCGCAGGCAGCGCCCTTTTTATTTGTTACTATGGCGTTTTGCCACACAGACGGAATACTCATGACTGACCATGGCTTTGATTTTCATACACTAACGCCAGATGTTCAGTTAAATGCGATTGAGTCAGTGGGGATCTATCCCCAATCAGGCTTGCTTGCGCTGAACAGCTATGAAAACCGTGTTGCCCAATTTGTCGCTGATGATGGCCAGCGCTATGTGGTGAAGTTTTACCGGCCCGGGCGCTGGTCTAACGCGCAAATTCTTGAAGAGCACGCGTTCTGCCATGAGCTCGCCCAAGCCGATATTCCCGTGGTGGCGCCTATATACCGCGAGGGAACAAGCCTGTTTACCGCCGAGGGGTTTCGTTTTGCGTTGTTTCCCAGTGTCGGCGGCCGGGGTTTTGAAGTGGATAATTGGGATCAACTTGAGGCGGTCGGCCGTTACCTTGGCCGCCTACACCAAGTGGGCGCGGCGACCCCCTTCCAGGAACGGGCAAAGTTCGATCTCGACAGTCATCTTTATCAGCCTCGTCAGGTATTAAATGAGGCAAACCTGATCCCAGAAGGCATTCAAGCGACCTTTTTCTCTGATCTTGACCGCCTGATCGACGCCATTGCCGCACGCTGGCATACAGACTGGCCGGCGATCCGCTTGCACGGTGACTGCCATCCCAGCAACATTCTGTGGCGCGACGGTCCGCTGTTTGTGGATTTTGATGACACGCGTAACGGCCCTGCGATTCAAGACTTGTGGCTATTTTTAAACGGCAGTCGTGCCGATCAGCTTGCCCAACTCGATACCTTGGCGGAGGGTTATCGCGAATTTCGTGAATTCCCCGCCGATCAGTTGCAACTGATCGAGCCATTGCGTGGTCTGAGAATGGTGCACTATATGGCGTGGCTAGCAAAACGCTGGCAAGACCCTGCTTTTCCTCGTGCATTTCCTTGGTTTGCTGATGCAAAATACTGGGAAGGTCAGGTACTGGCGTTTAAAGAACAACTTGCCACCCTACAAGCGCCACCGCTTACGCTGTACCCGTAAGCGCTCAATCGATAACGGAGAGTCATTCAATCATGTTAAAGAAACTGTTTCCTGTGCTACTCATCCTCGGCTTAACCGCCTGCTCTGAGCCTGAAAGCGTGACACAAACGTCATCACAAACCACGCAAACAGCAGAGTCTACACAAACCCAGTCTGAGCCAGCAGCACCCATTGAGGTGGCTGATGCCAAGCCGGGCCGTTTCAAGGCGGGCGAAGACTACCAAGTGCTGGACACGCCAGCCACGGAGACACCGACCGTCACCGAGTTTTTCTCCTTCTACTGCCCACACTGTTATCAATTTGAGCCATTGGTTCAACAGCTTAAGCAGCAGGTGCCCGACAACGCCAAAGTGGTGAAAAATCACGTCTCCTTTATGGGCGGGGATATGGGCAGTGTCGTCACCCGTGCATATGCAACCGCCGTGGTACTTAACGCACAAGACACTATCATTCCGGTGATGTTTGATCGCATTCACGCGGCGCAAAACCCACCCAAATCATTGGCCGAGGTGCGCCAAATGTTTGTTGATAACGGCATTGATGGCCAAGAGTTTGATGGTGCTTACAACAGCTTTGCCGCCAACTCAATGGCGAAGCGTTTTGACCAATCATTCGAAAAGGCGGGCCTGCGCGGCGTCCCTGCCGTGGTCGTGAACGGCAAGTATCATGTCACGCCGAAAACAGTGGAAACCCCTGAAGAATACTTTCAGTTGATCAACTTCTTGCTTACCCAAAAGTAATTAGCTGACTTGGGCGTTGAGGTGGCGTAATAAGCCATCCATCGCCCGATACCCCAGCGCCTCAGCAAGGTGAGAGCGCTGGATGGTGTCAACATCGGCCAAATCCGCAATGGTTCTCGCCACTTTTATAATCCGATGATACGCCCGCACAGACAGCCCCAAACGATGCAAGGCTTGCTCTAAAAATGCCGCATCGGTTTGAGCCAGTTGGCAATGTTGTTCCATTTCTCGATTGCTTAGCAACGCATTAACCTTACCTTGACGCGCCACCATCCGCGTGCGCGCCGCTTCAACTCGGGCTTTTACCACCTTCGTTGACTCACCACGGTCTCCACCATTGGAGAGGCTCCCTCTTGGCAGTGCTGGGATGTCAATCGACATATCAAACCTATCTAATAATGGCCCAGACAAACGGGCTAAATAGCGCAAGATTTGCTGTGGGTTTGAACGCGCGAGCTCTCCGTCATGATGGCCTGTGGGGCTGGGGTTTAATGCGCCTATCAGCTGAAAGCGCGCGGGAAAGCGGGTTTTGCCATTGGCGCGAGAGATAATAATCTCCCCCGACTCTAACGGCTCACGCAGGGCATCAAGCACCCGGCGCTCGAACTCTGGCATTTCATCTAAAAACAGCACCCCATGGTGCGACAAAGAGATCTCTCCCGGGCGCGGGACGGTGCCACCCCCGACCAACGCCGCCATCGAGCTTGAGTGGTGGGGACTACGAAACGGGCGCTGACGCCAATTTCCTTCATGCAAGGGTTGCTGGGTTAAAGAAGTCACCGCCGCGGAGGCCAGTGCTTCTTCATCATTCATGGGCGGGAGTAAATCGCACAAACGCGAGGCCAGCATGGTTTTGCCGGTGCCGGGTGGGCCAACAAAAAGGAGATTGTGAGAGCCACTCGCGGCGATTTCGAGCGCCCGCTTGCCTTGCTGTTGGCCGATAATGTCACGCAAACACCGGGTCGGCGGTGGATCGGGGGCCTCAACCTGGTTTGTATTCAAACAAAGGCTTTGTTGGCCTGTCAGGTGCTGAGCCACCGCAATCAGATCAGGGGCGGACACATGGCGCTCATTGTCCACCAATGCGACCTGGCTGGCGTTATCATCGGGCACCACCAGTGCGCGCTTAGCTTTTTGACAGGCAAGCGCGGCGGGCAAGGCCCCTTTAACCGGCCTTAGCTGCCCGGACAAAGCCAGCTCCCCCAAAAACTCGAATTCGTTGAGCCGCTTCTCCGGCAGTTGCCCAGACGCCACCAAGATCCCAAGTGCAATCGGTAAATCAAACCGTCCACCTTCTTTGGGTAAGTCAGCCGGTGCAAGGTTAACGGTGATCCGACGTGATGGGAACTCAAAGTTAGAGGTCACAATCGCACTTCTCACCCTGTCTCGGGCTTCTTTCACCGTGGTTTCCGGCAGCCCCACCAGCGCAAACCCAGGTAAACCATTGGATATATGCACTTCTACCGTTACATTTGGTGCTTGCACGCCCACACAGGCTCGACTGTGCACTATCGCTAATGCCATTTTCTCTCCGCGTTGCCCTTGTTAGCCACTATGAAACCCGGCTCTTATAGTGCCGAGCCAATTTATGATTAAGAGTATTTTTTTCTTGTCATGCGAGTGAGGTCTGTGATACCACTACAAATGCACAACAATTAAACACGAGACTCGGCGACAGATCGGGTTCGTGACTGACCTGTAACAAGCAGGCATAAACAAAAAACAAATTAACAAAAAGCTCATAAAATGGGCTAACGACAAGAAAAGACAGACAAATGCTTAACTTCGCTATCGTCCTAATTATTCGCCTCATCGTGGTCATTATGCCGCGAGGGGTTTAGGTACGCGAAATACAGCAGCAACATCGCAACCAAGCCCCCGCAACCAACAGGTTCGGGGGCTTTTTTCATTCATGTGGCGATAGCCACGCGACAACGGAAGCAACAATGATGGAGAGCGCAGAGACAGATCATTCGCCCGCCTGCCCTCCCCGTTCATACGGGGAGGGACGAGGATGACAGGTGCACAATGGGTTGTGGAAGCCTTACATAAGCAAGGCGTTGAAACCGTATTTGGGTATCCAGGCGGTGCCATCATGCCTGTGTATGATGCCCTCTATGATGGTGGGGTTGAACATATTTTATGTCGCCACGAACAAGGCGCGGCGATGGCCGCCATCGGGTATGCCCGCGCCAGTGGCCGCCCTGGCGTCTGCCTGGCGACATCAGGGCCGGGCGCCACTAACTTAGTCACCGGGCTTGCCGATGCAATGATGGACTCGGTGCCCGTGGTCGCGATCACCGGCCAAGTTGCCAGTCCGCTAATTGGAACAGATGCCTTTCAAGAGATTGATGTCCTCGGCTTATCGCTTGCCTGCACCAAACACAGTTTTCTGGTCACTGATCCGGCCGAGCTTACTACCACCTTAGCGCAGGCATTCGAAATAGCACAATCCGGCCGTCCTGGCCCGGTATTGGTCGATATCGCTAAAGATGTGCAACAAGCACTGATCCCACACACGGAAACTCAAGTTCGCACCGCAAACGCTGATCCTGTCGACAACCAAGCGCTCGAAAAGGCCAATGCGCTGATTCGAACCAGTGAGCGCCCTATGGTCTACTTGGGCGGTGGCGTGATACTCGGTAAGGCGACCCAGGCATTACGTGATTACTTGGATCGCAGTCAGCTACCTGTCGTGAGCACGCTGAAAGGCTTGGGCACAGTTGAAGCAAACTATCCGTATTACCTCGGGATGCTCGGCATGCATGGCACCAAAGCGGCCAACCTTGCGGTGCAAGCGTCTGATTTGCTGATTGTCATCGGCGCGCGCTTTGATGACCGAGTGACCGGCAAGCTCGATACCTTTGCCCCCCATGCCAATGTGGTGCACCTGGATATCGATGCCGCCGAAATCAATAAACTGCGCCGCGCACAAGCACCGGTTTGCGCCCCACTCAATCAAGTGCTCCCTGCACTCGCCTGCCCTGACACCTCACCGGCATGGCGGGCGCAAATAACCGAATGGCAAACCACTCACGCATGGCGCTACGACCACCCTGGCGAGGCGATCTATGCCCCCGCCTTACTCAAACACTTATCCGATAGCATGCCTGCAAGCACAGTGGTTGCCACCGATGTGGGTCAACACCAAATGTGGGTCGCGCAACATGTTCGCCCCTCTCAACCTGAGAATCTGCTGACCTCCGCAGGACTAGGCACCATGGGATTTGGCTTGCCTGCCGCGATGGGGGCCAAAGTGGCTCGCCCCGAGGATGAAGTGGTGTTGGTGTCCGGAGATGGCTCATTCATGATGAACGTCCAAGAGCTGGGCACACTGAAGCGTCGCGGGATCGGGGTGAAAATCATCCTACTGGATAACCAACGCTTGGGCATGGTGCGTCAATGGCAACAGCTGTTTTTCGAGCAACGTTACAGTGAAACTGATCTGTCTGATAACCCGGATTTTCTCACCCTAGCGCGCGCCTTTGATATTCCTGGACACAGTATCCAGCGCAAAGACGAAGTCGAGGACGCGCTCAACACCTTGATGGCACATCAAGGCCCGTATTTGCTGCATGTTGCCATTGATGAGATGGAAAACGTATGGCCGCTGGTACCACCCGGCGCGGCAAACCAACAAATGATGGAGCAAGACTTATGATGCAACACCAGTTTTCAATTCATGCCACCCACAGCCCTGAACTGCTCGAGCGTGTTTTGCGTGTGATCCGTCATCGCGGCTTTACGGTTTGTCAATTCAATATGTCTTTGCCTTCAGAAAGCGGCCAAGTAATTTTTGACGTCACCGTCGAAAGCCAAAGAGCGATCGAGACCTTGCGACCACAACTGACTAAGCTATGGGACGTGGCTGAGGTCATGATGTCCTCATCCCAGCCACACTCCCTACGCGCATAACCAAAAAGGAAGAAAAGAATGTCGACAAATACCGCTGATTACATTTGGTCTAACGGTGAAATGATCGCTTGGCAGGATGCCACCGTGCACGTACTCACGCACGCCATGCACTATGGTACCTCGGTGTTTGAGGGGATCCGCTGCTACGACACGCCGAACGGCCCAGTGGTGTTTCGCCATCGCGAGCACATGCAGCGCTTGAAAGACTCGGCCAAAATATATCGTTTTCCAATCCCCTACAGCGTCGACGCGCTGATGGAAGCGTGTCGTGAAACCTTACGCGTGAACCAACTACGCTCTGCCTACATTCGCCCGCTGGGGTTTGTGGGCAACGTCGGCCTAGGGGTCTGCCCGCCACCTGATACACAAATGGATATCATCATCGCCGCGTTTAGCTGGGGAAGCTACTTAGGGGAAGAAGCGCTCGCCCAAGGGGTGGATGCCATGGTGTCGAGCTGGAACCGAGCGGCCCCCAACACGATTCCGACCGCGGCCAAAGCCGGCGGCAACTATTTATCATCCCTCTTAGTAGGGGGGGAAGCGCGTCGTCACGGCTATGCCGAGGGCATTGCCTTAGATGTACGCGGCTACCTGTCCGAAGGGGCCGGTGAGAACCTCTTTATTGTTAAAAATGGTGTGATCAGCACCCCACCCGCCACCAGTGCCATTTTGCCGGGGCTCACGCGTGATTCCATCATCACCCTGGCGAAAGAAAAAGGGCTCACCATTTGCGAAGAGCCGATTGCACGTGAAGCATTGTATCTGGCCGATGAAGTCTTTATGACCGGCACTGCGGCAGAAATCGTGCCGGTGCGTAGCGTCGACCAAATCACCGTCGGTGAGGGCCAGCGAGGCCCGATCACCGCCTCACTACAACAAGCCTTCTTTGGCTTATTTGATGGCACCACCGAAGACAAATGGGGCTGGCTTGACCCGGTTTACCCAGACCAGAGCGCATAAGGCAAAGGAGTCGTAATATGCCAACCTATCGTTCCAAAACGACTACCCACGGTCGCAACATGGCAGGGGCACGTGCATTATGGCGCGCCACTGGCGTCAAAGATGATGATTTCGGCAAACCCATTATCGCCGTGGTCAACTCATTTACCCAGTTTGTCCCCGGCCATGTCCATCTCAAAGACATGGGTCAGCTGGTCGCCAAGGAAATCGAGCAAGCAGGCGGTATCGCCAAAGAGTTCAATACCATCGCCGTTGATGATGGCATCGCCATGGGTCATGGCGGCATGCTGTACTCACTGCCTTCCCGTGAGATTATCGCAGACTCGGTCGAGTATATGGTCAATGCACACTGTGCCGATGCCATGGTCTGCATTTCTAACTGTGACAAAATCACCCCGGGCATGTTGATGGCCTCAATGCGACTCAATGTCCCGGTGATCTTTGTTTCCGGTGGCCCCATGGAAGCGGGGAAAACCAAGCTCTCCGATCAGATCCTAAAACTCGATTTGGTCGATGCCATGATGCAAGGGGCCAACCCGGATGTGTCCGATGAGCAAAGCGAGCAGATTGAGCGTTCCGCTTGCCCGACATGCGGATCGTGCTCCGGCATGTTTACCGCCAACTCGATGAACTGTCTCACCGAAGCGCTGGGGCTCAGCCAACCCGGTAATGGGTCGATGCTCGCCACCCATGCAGACCGTGAGCAACTGTTCATCAACGCCGGCAAACGGATAGTCGGGCTGGCCAAGCGCTATTATGAGCAGGACGATGACAGCATCCTACCGCGCAATATCGCCAACCGCGCCTCGTTTGAAAACGCGATGGCGCTCGATATTGCCATGGGCGGATCAACCAATACCGTCTTACACCTACTGGCGGCTGCACAAGAAGGCGACGTCCATTTCGATATGGATGATATCGATCGTATGTCACGCCAAGTGCCTCACCTTTGCAAGGTGGCGCCATCGACGCCGCAATATCACATGGAAGATGTGCACCGTGCTGGCGGGGTAATGGGGATCCTCGGTGAGCTTCAGCGCGCTAACCTGCTAAACGTCGAGCAACAAACCGTGCTGGGCATGAGCCTCAAAGAGCAACTGGCGCAATACGACATCGTGCAAACCGATGATGAAGCGATTAAAGCCTTCTATCGCGCCGGGCCAGCGGGCATTCGTACCACCCAAGCCTTCTCGCAAAGCTGTCGCTGGGACACCCTGGATGATGATCGCCAATCAGGCTGTATCCGTGCCCATGAATACGCCTTTAGCCAAGACGGTGGTTTAGCCGTGCTACAAGGCAATATCGCGCTCAATGGCTGCATCGTCAAAACCGCTGGGGTCGATGAAAGTATTCTGACCTTCGAAGGGCCAGCCGTGGTGTTTGAAAGTCAAGACCACGCGGTGGATGCCATCCTCGGGGGGGAAGTGAAAGCCGGTGATGTGGTGGTGATCCGTTACGAAGGACCGAAAGGGGGGCCAGGCATGCAAGAAATGCTCTATCCCACCACCTACTTAAAATCGATGGGATTGGGCAAATCCTGCGCCCTGCTCACTGATGGACGCTTCTCTGGTGGCACCTCTGGGCTGTCTATTGGTCATGTCTCTCCCGAGGCAGCGAACGGCGGCACCATTGCCTTAGTGGAAAACGGCGATCGTATTCGTATTGATATCCCCACCCGCGAAATCAGTCTGCTGGTGGACGAAGCGACACTGGCCACCCGCCGCACCGAAGTAAATGCACGCGGCTGGAAGCCCAAAGACCGTCAACGTCAGGTCTCTTACGCGTTAAAAGCCTATGCCAGCCTCGCCACCAGCGCCGATAAAGGTGCGGTGCGCGATCGCAGTAAATTGGAGGAGTAAGCATGCAACAGGCCCAACCCTCAAGGGTACAACCGATGGACGGAGCTGATTACCTTAGGGATATCTTACGCGCGCCTGTTTATGAAGTGGCGATGACCTCGCCTCTTCAAACCATGAAGCGCTTATCTGAGCGCTTCAATAATCAGGTACAGCTCAAGCGTGAAGATCGCCAACCGGTCCACTCATTTAAACTACGCGGCGCGCACAACATGATGGCGCAACTGACTGAGGCACAAAAAAAAGCGGGCGTGATTGCGGCATCGGCGGGTAACCACGCTCAGGGCGTCGCTCTATCGGGTAGCCGCCTTGGGGTGAAAGCGACCATCGTGATGCCGCGCACCACGCCAGCCATCAAGGTCGACGCGGTACGCGGCTTCGGCGGCCATGTGGTGCTGCACGGTAATAATTTCGATGAAGCCAAAGGCATGGCTCAGCAGCTCGCCGACGAACATGGTTATACCTTTGTGCCCCCTTTTGATCATCCCCAAGTGATTGCGGGACAGGGCACCATTGGCTTAGAGCTGGTGCAACAAAATGGTCACCTCGATTATATTTTTCTGCCCGTTGGAGGCGGGGGCATCGCCGCGGGCGTGGCCGTGCTTATCAAACAACTGATGCCCAACATCAAAGTCATCGGCGTCGAGGCGGAGGACTCTGCCTGTCTGCGTGCGGCATTAGATGCAGGCTTCCCAGTGACGCTCGACAGAGTGGGTACCTTTGCCGACGGTGTGGCCGTGAAACGTATCGGCGATGAGTCTTTCCGGCTTTGTCAGCAATACTTAGATGACAGCATCACGGTATCGAGTGATGCGATTTGTGCCGCGGTGCAAGACATCTTTGAGGATACGCGAGCCATCTCCGAGCCCTCTGGCGCCTTGGCATTAGCCGGCCTGAAGCAATACGTGGAAAAGCACCAGCTCAAAGATAAACAGCTGGCGGCCGTGTTGTCTGGTGCCAATACCAATTTCCACTCGCTGCGCTACGTCTCTGAGCGCGCGGAGCTTGGCGAGAAGCGAGAGGGCTTACTGGCTGTCACCATTCCCGAGCAAACCGGCGCCTTTTTTAATTTTTGTCAGATATTGGGCGATCGCGCCGTCACCGAGTTCAATTATCGGTATGGCGATGACCATCTCGCCAATATCTTCGTCGGTGTCAGATTACTCGGCGGACAAGAAGAGTTGGACAATATCCTGCGCGATTTGCGCCAAGCCGGCTATCCGGTCGAAGATTTGTCCGATGATGAAATGGCTAAAGTGCATGTGCGCTATATGATTGGTGGCCGACCATTGGCCAACCTCAGTGAACGGCTTTATAGTTTTGAGTTTCCTGAATACCCAGGAGCATTACTGCACTTTTTGCAAACCTTGGGCACCCATTGGAACATCAGCCTGTTCAATTATCGTAACCATGGTTCGGACTATGGTCGCGTACTGTGCGGCTTCGAAATTAGCGACCAGGACTTGCTCGCCTTCACGGCCCATTTGCGGGAGCTTGGGTATGGCTGGAAAGACGAGACGTCGAACCCGGCTTATCGCTTTTTCCTGTCAAAAACCACCGATTAATCCGCAACATCGAGTAGGGTGAGGCGTTGCCGCCTCATCCCTCTCACAGAA